>NZ_JAYGHE010000021.1:0-96496 GCF_034931145.1 Nostoc sp. UHCC 0252
TGCTTCTATATATGGTATGGCTGAGGAATTTCCAACAACAGAATCTCATCACCCCTACAATAACCGCACCATCTACGGTGCCGCCAAGGTCTTTAATGAAGGCTTATTACGTAGTTTTTATGATATGTATGGGCTAGATTATGTAGGTTTGCGCTACTTCAACGTCTACGGGCCGCGTATGGATATTTACGGGGTATACACTGAGGTGTTGATTCGTTGGATGGAGCGTATCGTCGCAGGTCAACCACCATTAATCTTTGGCGACGGCAAGCAGACAATGGACTTTGTGTATATCGAAGACATTGCTAGAGCAAATATCTTAGCTGCCAAAGCAGATGTCACTGATGAAGTATTTAATATTGCCAGTGCTGTAGAAAGTAGTTTGAACGACCTAGCTTATAGTTTGGCAAAAGTCATGGGGTCAGATTTGCAGCCGGAATACGGAGCAGAACGTAAAGTCAACCCTGTGCAGCGCCGCTTGGCAGATGTGAACAAAGCTAAGAATTTACTGGGTTTTGAAGCGCAGGTATCGCTGGAAGAAGGATTGAAGCGGTTGGTGAGTTGGTGGCGTGAACAAAAGCTAACAAAGGAAGCAAGCAATGTCTGAAAAAATACAAACTATTCCAATTGCTAAACCCTGGATGGGTGAAGCTGAGGCAGAAGCTGCAAAGCGTCCGATTTTAGCTGGATGGGTGACACAAGGGCCTGAAGTTGCAGCATTTGAACAAGAGTTTGCTGCTTATGTAGGCGCAAAGTATGCTTGTGCTGTTTCAAATTGCACTACGGCACTGCATTTAGCATTGTTAGCTGTTGGTGTACAGCCTGGGGATGAAGTAATTACTGTCAGCCATTCTTATATTGCCACTGCCAACAGTATTCGCTACTGCGGTGCAATACCAGTGTTTGTGGATATTGAACCACAAACATACAACATCAACCCGATGTTAATCGAAGATGTGATTAGCGATCGCACTCGTGCCATTCTGATTGTCCACCAAATCGGGATGCCTTGCGACCTCAAAGCCATTTTAGAAATTGCCCGCCGTTACAATTTACCAGTTATTGAAGATGCAGCTTGTGCGATCGGCAGTGAAATTCTCTGGGATGGACAGTGGGAGAAAATTGGTAAGCCGCATGGGGACATTGCCTGTTTTTCCTTCCATCCCCGCAAAGTAATTACCACTGGTGACGGTGGGATGCTCACCACAAATAATCCTGAATGGGATAAACAGTTTCGCCTCTGGCGGCAACATGGAATGAGCGTCCCCGATACTGTACGCCACGGTGCAAAGCAGGTAATATTTGAGTCATATCCCATGCTGGGTTACAACTACCGGATGACCGACATCCAAGCAGCAGTGGGGCGAGAACAACTCAAACGGCTTCCAGAGATTGTGGAACGTCGGCGTTATTTGGCACAACAATATCAAGAAAAACTAGCAGATGTGCCGGGATTAAAGTTACCGACCGAGCCAAATGGGGCAAAGAGTAACTGGCAGAGTTTTTGTGTCCGGCTAACAGAGAAATATGACCAGCTACAAGTCATGCAGAAAATGTTAGATGCTGGCATTGCCACGCGGCGCGGGATTATGTGCGCTCACCGTGAAAGTGCTTATCAAACTGAAGCTTGGTCATGTGGAGTTGAGCCAAAAGCTTGTGATTGTAAATTTGGAAAGTGCGATCGCCTTTCTGAGAGTGAGCAAGCACAAGATCGTACTGTCCTACTACCCCTGTTTCATCAAATGACTCAACAGGAACAGGATTATGTGGTAAAAGTTTTAAAAATGGCTTGTCAAGTTTAAGGAAAAAAATTCCTTTGGTGGAAATTGCCTCCAGAGGTGTCTCTACTGGAGGCGACAAACTTATACCAATTTGAATAATTTTTGCGACACATTAATTCTTCCTGGAGAACATTATTGTGCCCCTATCCATCTATGACATTCTTTTTTCAAATTGGTATGAGAACCTATCGTGGCAACGTTTTAGTCATCCGTAGTAATTAAACTTCATAGGAAATAGCTATGACTCTCCTTTTTACCAATCAAGTGCCAAGTGTTCCAAATAACACTGATAATGTTCCCTACGAATTAGGGATGAAATTCCGCAGCAATACAGGCGGACAAATTAACGCCATTCGCTTCTGGAAAGCCGCTAGCGAAACAGGGACACATATTGGCAAAATATGGAATGCAACGGGAACGCTCTTGGCAAGCGTCACTTTTGCTAACGAGACAGCTTCTGGCTGGCAGAATCAGGCTTTAACCACACCACTGAACATTCAAGCTAATACGACTTATGTGGTTTCCGTCAATGTAAATTCCTATTATGCCTTCACTAATGATGAACTGGGTAGTTCCATAGTCAATGGCAATCTTAGCTCAGTGGCGGACGGCAACAATGGGGTGTTTAATGGAACTCCTGGAAGCTTCCCAACTAATTCCTACCGGAATACTAACTATTATCGTGACATCGACTTTGTAGTTGTTTCCCTGCCGACCATTACAAAAACCAGCGGCGACAATCAGACTGGTGCAGCCGGAGCAACGCTGTCCAACCCCTTGGTTGTTCAGGTAAAAGACGGTGCTGGAAATCCTCAGTCAGGGGTGACGGTGAACTTTGCCGTTACCAGTGGTGGGGGTTCAGTCTCGTCCACAAGTGCAGTAACGAATGCCAATGGTGAGGCTAGCACCATATTAACTTTGGGATCTATTGTTGGCTCAACCCTGCCTGTAACGAATAGTGTAAGCGCCACCGCAGCCGGAGTCGGTAGTGTTACCTTTTCAGCTACTGCTAGTCCTTCAGGAAACACCCAAAATATCCTGACGACACAAGTACCAAGCACTCCAAATCTTACTGATAACGTTCCCTATGAATTAGGGATGAAATTCCGCAGTGCAAAAGGGGGGCAGATTTCCGCAATTCGCTTCTGGAAAGCCTCTAGCGAGACAGGAACTCATGTTGGCAAAATATGGGCGGCATCGGGAACGCTCTTGGCAAGCGTCACTTTTGCTAATGAGACGGCTTCTGGCTGGCAGGAGCAGGTTCTAGAAACGCCAATCAGCATTCAAGCTAATACGACTTATGTGGTTTCTGTCAACGCAAATGCCTATTACGCCATCACTTATGAGCAACTGGCCAGTTCCATAGTCAATGGCGATCTTAGCTCAGTCGCAGACGGCAACAATGGGGTGTATAATACGAACCCGAATTCTTTCCCAACCAGTTCTTACCGGAATAGTAACTACTATCGTGACATTACCTTTGTCTTTGGCAGTAACTTAATTAAAGTCAGTGGAGACAATCAAAATGGTGAAACGGGCACAGTTCTGCCCGACCCCCTAGTCGTGCAAGTTGTAAACTCTCAAAATACTCCTCAGTCAGGGGTAACGGTAAACTTTGCCGTTACCAGTGGCGGGGGATCAGTCTCGCCCGCTAGTGCAGTCACAAATGCTAGTGGTCAAGCAAGTACGATCTTGACATTAGGATCGGTACCTACTGGGCCTGGAGGGGTGGTAGTAAGAGCGACAGCAGTAGGCATCGGCAGTATAGACTTCTTGGCTTCAGCAACTATACCTCTGGAAGACCAAAATCCCATCTATAAAGAAAACCTAAATCCTGGCACGACTAACTGGAAGCTTGACAACCGGGGTAATGGTGAAATTGCTGGCTATGCCTCGGCGACTAGTGTCAATAAAGGGGAATCTCTGGACATTAAGGTTTCTCTTGGACAAGCCGGACAATATACCATCGATGTGTACCGCTTGGGTTACTACGGTGGTACGGGAGGAAGACTGATGGCAAGCAGTGGACCACTCAATGGCACGACTCAATCTGGCGGTACTCTCGACCCTAATACCAGACTATTCGAATGTAATTGGACAACTTCCTACGTCTTGCAGGTAAACAATAACTGGACTAGTGGTATGTACGTCGCCAAGCTGACTGACCAAGCAAGCAGCAAAGTAGCGCATGTGTGGTTTGTCGTCCGCGATGATAGCAGCACTGCTGATATTTCGTTCCAAAGCGCCGTTTCTTGTGTCCTTGCTTATAACACGACAGGGGGTTACAGCCTGTACAGCTTTAACAGCGTTGGTGGCCAGAGAGCTTACAAAGTTTCCTATGACCGGCCCTTCTCTCAGGCAACTTCACAACAGTCTTACGAGTTCGATACACCTCTGCGATGGGAATACAATATGGTGCGCTGGCTAGAATCTCAAAGTTACGATGTTACATACACCGACAACATGCGAGTTCACACCAACGCACAAAGTTTGCTCAATCACAAAGTATTCCTATCTGTAGGTCACGATGAGTACTGGTCTAAAGAAATGCGCGATAATGTCGAGGCTGCCCGCAATGCCGGCATTAGTTTGGGATTTTTCTCTGCCAATACTTGCTATTGGCGAGTGAGGTTTGAAAATTCTACTCTCGCTGCTGGGTCGGTGAAGCCCAACCGGGTGATGGCTTGCTACAAACAAGATTGGGCATTGGATTCAGTCGTCCAGCAACAGGGAGCATCAGCAGCCACTAATAAATTTCGCAGCGTCCAAAACCAGCGACCAGAAAACGCTTTGTTAGGAATAATGTATGGTAGCGACACCTCAAATCTTTACGGTGGTTTTAATTATGTTGTTACCAACAGCAGTGATCCTTATTATGCAAATACGGGACTCCAGGATGGAGATCAGATAAATTTGCTAGTGGGCTATGAATGGGATTTTATTGTTAATAATGGTTCGACTCCTCCTGGTCTAGTCACTTTGTCTGAGTCGACAGTCACACCAGCTGCTTTATTACCAACCTTCGACGAACCATCTGGAGAACAAACTCTCCCTTCAAACCAGGATTTTACAAAAGCCCACTCAACACGCTACACCGCCAGTAGTGGGGCTAAAGTCTTTGCCTGTGGTACGAATCAGTGGTCATGGGGGCTAGACAGTGATGATGTTAGCCCAGCTCGAGAAGATATTCGCGTCAAGCAAACAACCGTCAATATTTTAGCAGATATGGGAGCCAAACCCTTGGCACCAGATGCAAACCTCATTGTTCCTTAAAAAATGCCACAAGGAGTACAAGAATGACACAACTACAACGCCGCCAATTTGGAAAGTTGTTAGCTGCCAGTTTGACTTCCACTATTGTTGCCGAAATATCTAGTAAAGCGCTTGCTCAGAATAGCAAGAATAGCGACCCGGATATTTTTGGAGTAAACGTCGTTCCGAGAGAATCCAATGCTCAAAATCGGGAAAACCAAACTCCACCAGTGGAACTGAAGACTGCCAAACTAAAGAACAAAGAAGTTCTTTCTAACGTCAAAACGCCATCTCTATCTGTTGACAACCCATCGACTGTACCTAAAAAATCTCAAGCCATATTTTCTGCTGAATCTGACCGGATTACGAAAGCGATAGTGGATGGAGATCAAAATATTGTAGTATCTACAGTCTCTAGCGGTAAAGATGGTAATCAAAACTATCTCCTTATTGCTACGGGAAGTCCTAAGAACCCTAAATTCAGAAGTAAAAAAATACTAGGACTTGAGAACCCCAATCAGACTGTTGAAAGTTTACTAAGGGTTCCTGGTACCAAGAATCAACTTTTGTGCTTGGTAGCAAATCGGGGTATCCCACCTTTTTACTTCGCAATAATCAATTCCCAAACAGGTAGAATTTCTTCTAAAGATGAACTCGATCTACCCGAATTAAACTTGAACCATCGCTACGCTAATTTATGCAAAGATTCGAAAGGGAATATTTTTGCCACTGAGACTGCCTCAGAAATTGGCACCAGGTTAATAAGTTTTAACCTTAAGGAAAAAGCTAGTCTTACCGGCAAAGTTAAAATCAATAGACTGACTCCACTAAAACTTGAAGACGGCTCTACTACTGCCAATGATGTTGATGACTTGGCCATTTCTCCTTCGGATGAGTTGTATGCACTTTATACTGACAATAGTGCAAAAGATAAAGCCCTGAAATCACTGTTGAAGGTGGAAGTAAAAACTGGCAAGATGGAAGTAATAAATAAGCTTCCATTCCAGAAGTTTGGCTTCTCTGTCTAGTACTATAAAAGACGCGATCGCATGAATCCAAACCATCGTGCGATCGCTTTGTCAATTGCTTTTTCTTGTTAAAGGGATGAAACGATTTCACTGAAAATCAACCGCCAACAAAGTGGGAAGCATACGGAATCGCAGAAACCGAACATAAGGATATTCTATGGAAATTAAGACTAATGAAGCACTCAGCCTGATACCTGAAAAAAGCAACCATCTGATTCAACAAAACTTCCAAGTGTTCCGCAGCCTCATTACTCAAGCAAAAAACTTAGCAGAACAAGGCAAGCATGCTGAAGCTGTCGTATATGCACAAATGGCTGCTTTGTATGGGTTTTGGCGGCATAGTGGTCTTTTTGTTAGTCCTGAGCTAGAGAATATCCTTCACACCATTGGGCTAAAAACTATACCAGCAAAAATTTATCCCAGGCATAACAAATTGCCAGGGAAACCAAGAAATGTGATGCATGTAGCTAGTGCAGTACAAAGTATTGGTGGGCTGGGTAGAATGATTTGGCGCTGGATTGAACAAGATACCGAGAGTTCTCATTCCCTTGTTTTGACCCAGCAGGCATCAAGCTATGTACCCTCTATTATTAGAGATGCAGTGTACAACAGTGGCGGCAAAATATACTCACTGAACGAAAGCACAATTGGTGGTATTTTCTCTTGGGCAAAACGACTGCGTAAAATTGCGGCATCAGCAGATTTTGTCGTGTTACATATATGGCCTGATGATGCGATTCCACTCCTTGCCTTTGCCAATAAAGAACAATCTCCACCAGTTCTATTTTTGGATCACGCCGACCACGGCTTTTGGTTGGGAGCCAGTATCAGCGATATGGTAATTAATCTCCGTTGCTCTGGGATGCACTTGTCACAAGAACGTAGAGGTATTGAGTCTGAGCGTGTTGCACTACTGCCAATTATTTTATCTCCCACTCAGAGGACACTTTCTCGAACCGAAGCGAAGCGAAAGCTTAATATTGACGAAAATAGTGTTCTACTATTCTCCGTTGCTAGGGCACCAAAATATAAGACTATTGACGGAGTAAACTTTGCTGATGCACATATTCCATTATTAAAAAAATACGACAATGCGGTTTTAGTAGTAATTGGCCCAGGTGATAGCGAGGATTGGTCAGCAGCAGTCGAGCGGACAGAAGGAAGAATCAAAATATTTCCAGAGCGGGAAGATACAGCAGTATTTTACCAAGCAGCTGATATCTACGTGGACTCATTTCCGATCATTTCCATCACATCACTGTTGGAAGCCGGAAGCTATGGTGTACCTTTAGTAACTCGCTATCCCTACTCTGACGCTTGCGGCATACTTGGTTCTGATGCACCTGGTATCGATGCCAATATGATTCGTGCGAACAATCTTGAGGAGTACACAACAATCCTGTCTCGTTTGGTCGAGGATAAGGCATATAGACTTTCTCTAGGAGAGGCTACAAGAAAGCAAATTTGTGATGAGCATCTGGGAAGCAACTGGCAGAGTTCTTTGGAAGAAATCTACGCCAGAGCTACAAGTTTACCTCGCTTAACTGCAAAGTTAGATCAAAAGGATGAAATGTTTCTTGGTGAGCCGGATGTTTTCTTGGCACGTATATTTTGGCATGCCTGTGGTCACGACAAAATCGATCCGGAAAATCTCAAGAAATGGAACATGATGCCATTTGCTGAACGGTTCCGCTTTTGGACTAAATTAATCAAAATGAATGGCTTCGGTAAAATTGGTTGGATTGATGTATTAATGCCCCAATGGTTATACTGGAACTTCCGAAAATATGTAATTGAGTCCGTAAAAAAAGTTTATAAAGCTTAAGTTCTAAGTATATTGGAACTAATCAAATAGTATCTAGGTAATCAGACAAATAGCTTCAATTTGAATCAATTTTGATAATTTGTAATTAATCTTAATCATGAGACTTTTAGAAAGAATTCAATATAAAATTTTTCAAGCGCTCAATCCATTGCTTTTTTCATCATTTTATATTAAAAATTTTGATTCAACTTATGAAAATAATAGTGATAGAAGTATATCTGTAGCTATTCCTCATTATGAAAGAGGAAAAAAAATTCACGTTACCTTAAAAAACATTTTAAAAGATAAAAGAATTAAAGAAATAGTTATTTTGGATGATGGTTCTAGTCAAGAGGAATTTCAAAGTTTAGTAGATAATCTCTCACGGTTTAGTGAAAAAATAAAGCTTTTTAGACGAGAAGAAAATATAGGAATCTTGAGAACTAAAATCCAGGTTGTAAGTTTATGCACCAATGAATGGGTAATTTTATTGGATAGTGACAATAGTATCTTTAGTCAATATATTAATGCCATATTCAAATTGCCAAATTGGAATGAAAATACAATATATTGCCCTAGTTTTGCCTACCCAAATTTTGATTTTAGAGCTTTAAGTGGAGAAATAATAGATTTTCAGAAGTTTTCTAATCTCAATGTTCAGAGGTTTGGAGCATTTATGAATGACGGTAATTATTTTTTTAACAAAATAAATTTCTTAAATGCTCTTTTACCATACAGAGACTTTAAAGTTTTAGCAGCAGATGTGATTTTTGCTAACTACGTTTGGCTTTCTCAAGATAATAAACTAGAAGTTTTGCATAATGCTCCTTATTTTCACAGAGTTCATCCAGGAAGCGTATGGCTGAATACAATGAATGGAAATATCAAGCACGCTGAGTTAGTTGGAGACTTGTTAAGTAAAGGGATTAAAGCTGATAAGGATTACTTGAGTAAAATATTCGAGGTTTTGCCTAATGCATGGGTTGAACCAATCCCTATTCCTCTGCACTCTGCGTAAATAGTCATTAAAAATTTTCGTTAAATTTTGATTATTTAGATTAATTATTATAGCTTTTAATACGTCTCTCTTCTGTGACTCTAGGGAGAGGAAAATAACCATTCCACTTTGGATACCAAATCATAATGGAGACAATCAATAATGATCCTCTCAGCCTTTGGGGAGAAGAAACTAGCTGCTATATTCAACAACACTTCAAGGTCTTTCGCAACTTAGTAACTCAGGCAGAAGACTTTGCACAGCAGGGTAAATATGACGCAGCAGCAGTGTATGCAGATGTGGCAGCCTCTTATGCATTTAGGCGTCATTGCGGTCTTTTTGTTAGCCAAGAACTTGAGCAAGTTCTCCTAACAATTGGACAAAAAGCTATACCAAAAAGCCATTATCCCAGTAAAAACTCCTTATTGCGCGATCAACCCAGAAAAATACTGCATGTTGCTACTGGGGTCAAGGGCATCGGTGGACTTAGTAGAATGATTTGGCGCTGGATTCAGCAAGATACTGAGAGTTCGCACTCCCTTGTGTTGACACGGCAGCCACTTCTTGATGTGCCCAGCATCCTTAGAGACGCAGTGCTGAATAGTCACGGTAATTTGTATACGTTGAGTGAGATATTCGGATTTGTCTCGGCAGCAAAACGACTACGCCAAATTGCCGCATCAGCAGATATAGTAGTGCTGCATATATCCCCGGATGATGCGATTCCCATCATTGCCTTTGCCAATAAAGAACAATCTCCGCCAATTCTATTTTTGGATCACGCCGACCACGGCTTTTGGTTGGGAGCAAGTATCAGTGATGTTGTGATTAATCTCCGCTCTGCTGGAATGCGCCTATCACAAGAACGCAGAGGCATTGAGGCTGAACGGATCGCACTACTACCGATTATTTTACCTTCCACCCAGAGAACCCTTTCTCGTGCGGAGGCGAAACGAAAGCTTGGTTTTGACGAAAATAACCTGCTATTGCTTTCCATCGCTAGAGCGCCTAAGTACAAGACAATTGACGGAATTAACTTTGGGGATGCACACGTTCCATTTTTGGAAAAATACGACAACGCTATTTTAGTAGTCATTGGCCCAGGTAATAGCGAAGATTGGTCAGCAGCAGTTGAGAGAGTAAAGGGAAGAATTAAAATTTTCCCCGAACGGCAAGATACTGAAGTTTTTTACCAAGCTGCTGATATCTATGTTGATTCTTTCCCATATACTTCTATCACGTCATTATTGGAAGCGGGAAGCTATGGTGTGCCTTTGGTAAGTCGTTATCCCTACTCTGATGTATCTGCCGTCTATGGTGCAGATGCACCTGGTCTAGATGACAATTTAATTAGAACGCCTAATCTTGAAGAATATACAGCGATTCTATCTCGTTTAGCCGAAGATGAAGAATTTCGACTCAGTTTAGGAAAAGCGACTCAAAGCAAAATTGCCCAAACCCATACAAGTACTAACTGGGAAAAATATCTAGAAAAATTATACTTGCGTGCAGCTACTATACCTCCAGTAAATGCAACATTAACACCAAGTAAAATGTTAATTACTGAGTTAGATGTATTACTAACGCGCTTGTTTTTCCTTACCTTTAGTGAACAAGAGGTGCAGCTAGAGGAGATGATTAAAGCCCGTGCTAGTAGTATGCCTTTGATCCAAAAATGGCATATCTGGAGAAACCTGGGGAAAAACCATCGTTTAACTTGGAAGGAGCGTACCACTTTTTTCTTACCTAGTTCGCTCTATAAATTTTTAGAAAAAAGCGCTCGTTTTTGTCTTAAATTGACCAAATAAATCAGCATTACAGCACTTTTTGGTAGATAGATTTACGGTAATATGAATTAATTTTTAACTCTTAAAATGAGTTTTACTCTATGTATGTACTACATTTTAATCAATCAGATATTGTCGGTGGTGCTGCGATCGCAGGCTACCGACTACACCAAGGTTTGCTAGCTCAGGGTATTGATTCACGATTGCTAGTGGGAACAGTCACAACCAGCAGCGATCGCGTAGCCGCTACCCCAAATACACACCGGATCGCAAAGCAACTAAATCGCTATAGTTGGCGTTTTGGTTTAAACTATGTCAACATCCTCAGTACCTTTGATATTCCTAAGCATCAATTTTACAAAGAAGCAGATATACTAAACTTTCACAATATTCATAACGGATACTTTAATTATCTGGCGATTCCATCATTAACTAAAGAGAAACCAGCTATTTTTACCCTCCATGATATGTGGGGTTTTACAGGGCATTGTATTTATAGTTATGAATGCGATCGCTGGAAATTTGGTTGTGGTAAATGCCCTTACCCGGATACTTACCCAGTTATTGGTATAGATAATACCCATTTAGAGTGGAAACTGAAAAACTGGGCTTATAGCCGCTCAAATCTAACTATTGTGACACCTAGTAAATGTTTGACTGAGCAAGCGAAGCAGAGTATGCTGAACCGCTTCCCAATTCACCACATTCCTCATGGTATTGATACCGAAGCCTATCAGCCCCTAGACCGCGAAGAATGTAAATCTCTTCTAGGGATACCGAGTGTTAAAAAAGTTCTGATTTTCGGGGCTGAATATATCAATGATTATCGTAAAGGTGGTGATTTACTCCTCAAAGCTTTGCAAATGTTACCGGAATCTCTCAAAGCAGAAATTGTACTACTAACTTTCGGTAAGCATAGTGAAAGCTTAAGTAAGGCTGTAGGGCTATCAAACATCCATCTAGGTTATCTCAGCAGCGATCGCCTCAAATCGATTGCCTATTCTGCCGCCGATCTGTTCATTTTTCCCACCCGTGCTGACATTTTTGGCCTAGTAGCTCAAGAAGCAGCAGCTTGTGGTACACCGACAGTTTCCTTTAAAGTTGGTGGCGTTCCTGACATAGTGCGTCCAGGTATAACTGGTTACTTGGCTCAACCAGAAGATGCCCAAGATTTTTGTAATGGCATTGTACAGCTATTAGAAGACGAAAATTTACGTCAAAGCATGGGTAAAAACTGCCGGGCGATCGCTCTGAAGGAATACCCACTAGAATTACAGGCACAGCGATACATAGAGTTATATCGTCAAGTGTTGCAAAACTAGAAGAAGATTGCTCACTATTGTAAACTTACTTTAGCTAAATCAGATTGGCTATTTTCAGCTTGCAATAGCCAGAGTTTGCCCTTTAAACATCAAAAACACCTATAGATAAGAATTAAATAAAAAACAATGAATAAATTACTTGTTACAGGTTCTTCTGGTCTCATTGGTTCAGAAGTTGTTAACTACTTCTGCAAAGAAGGGTGGGAGGTCTATGGTATTGATAACAATCAACGAGCCGACTTCTTTGGTGCTGCTGGTGATACCCGTTGGAACCAAAAACGTCTGTTAGAAAACCATGAAAACTTTCAGCATGTTGAACTTGATATTCGCGATCGCTTAGGGATTCTCAATTGTCTAGAATCCCTAAAACCTGACATGGTAGTTCACACTGCTGCTCAACCCAGCCACGACTTAGCAGCATCTCGACCATTCGATGATTTTGATGTTAATGCTGTTGGTACTCTCAACCTTCTAGAAGCAGTTCGCCAACACGTTCCTGAAACAGTGTTCATTCACATGAGTACTAACAAAGTTTATGGCGATCGCCCCAATACTATCCCTTTAAAGGAGTTAGATACTCGCTGGGACTATAGCGATCCAGCCTACTACAATGGTATTACTGAAGACTTCTCCATCGATCAAAGTAAACATAGCCTCTTTGGAGCTTCTAAAGTAGCGGCTGATGTTTTAGTACAGGAGTATGGACGCTACTTCGGCATAAAAACCTGTTGTTTGCGTGGTGGCTGTTTAACAGGGCCAAATCATAGTGGTGTTGAGTTACATGGATTTTTGAGTTATTTAATTAAGTGCAATTTGGAAGGTAAACTTTACCGCGTTTACGGATACAAGGGTAAGCAGGTCAGAGATAATATCCATTCCCTGGATGTAGCTAGGTTCATTCATGCCTTTTGGGGAAATCCCCGTTGCGCTGAAGTGTATAATTTAGGTGGCGGTAGGCAGAATAGTTGCTCAATTTTAGAGGCTTTTGAGCGAATTGCTACCCTTAGCGGCAAGAAGATGCAGTATGAATATGTTGATAAAAACCGCGAGGGAGATCACATCTGCTACATCAGCGACTTGAGCAAAATGCAGTCTCAATATCCAGAGTGGAGCCTCACCAAATCATTAGATAATATCTTTGAGGAAATCTACCAAAGTTGGCAACACAGATTGTAGTGAAATATGGTTGAACTACTTTCTATTTTCGCTCTAATTTGATGCCTGACTAATAAGGATGATGAACTTAAAGCATATTGTACTTACTGATCCTGATCTCAACGGTTTTGAATATGGAATGCTTCGAGATTTTGAGGAGGAAATAATTCGCGTTACGAGTGGACATCCTGTAGTAATGCCAAAGCGAAAATTACCAACTTTTATTGAGAGTCGTATAGGACATGGCACTCGATATGGTAACTTGCGAAAATTTATTCCCAAAGTTGAGTATGACCTGAAAGCAGATGTTCTTTGGGTCATACTCATGGGGCCAGAAAATTTCCCTCTCGATTTATTCAAAAATTGGGATCGGCATGTTGGAGTTAAAATCCTTTACATCTTTGATACTTTCGAGGGACAACTACCTTCAATTCGTCGGATTTTAGACTCAACAAAATGGGATCTTGCCATCACTTCCTTTCATGGAGCGCTTCCCTTTTTGGAGGAACAAACACAACACAAATGGTATGCCATCCCTCAAGGAGTGAAGCTTGATAGATTTAAACCAGTTGCTAAGGAAGAAAAATTAATTAGTTTTTCTGCTTATGGTCGCCGACTACAAAATGTTCATAACAGTATCAAAGAATATTGTTTGCAAACTAATAAGTATTACGAATACACCACTACAACTGGTCTCCAACCGCAACTAGACCCCTGCGAAAATTACAGACAATATGCATGGCATCTGGCTCACAGTTTTTTTACCTTCTCTTGGCCTGTAGAGTTAACTAATCCAAAACGGGTTTTGACATTTAGTCCAATAACTTGTAGATGGTTTGAAGCTGCTGCTAGCGGCACAGTGATACTTGGACAAGCTCCTAAAGATCCTGAATTTGAAAAGATATTTGGTTCTGATTTAGTAATTCCAATAGATTACACAAATACTCCAGAAAATTTGCGATTGATTTGGGAAGAACTCTGGGAAAATCGATCCTCTTATCTTCAAGCTGTTGTCACGAGGAGAGAAAAATTAGGATATAAATGGAGTTGGGAAAATAGAGTCAAGGAAATTTTGCAGCTACTAAACTTAAGTTAATATTCAGAATTAATAATTTTGTTGGCAAAATAAAATATTTAATAACCATGACAGATAAAGTAGAAGTACATAACAAAATGATTTTGATTATCTTGACTTATCACGGGTATGAAAAATACTGCAATGATTTTGTTGAATATCTCAAATATACCTGGCCTAATCATCCAGAAATTTGGTTTTTAACAGATGGTAAAAGTATCAATTATCCTAATGTTATTTCGATTGATACAGACCAATGGTTGATTGTTTTGCATGAAGGGTTAAAACAAATAAAAAAAATATATCCTCAGCTAGATTATGCCTACCTAGTTTTAGAAGATTTGATTCCTCTGGTTAAAATATCTAATTCCCATCTTGCTAAGGTTGAAAAGATAGTCACCCAACATCAACTTGATTGTGTGAGTTTTGTTGTGTACGACCATAAATATTTAGGCAATGATCTGGTAGACATTGATGGAATTAATTTTTATCGACTACCTAGTGATTTCCCATTTTATAGTCAATTACAACCAGCTATTTGGAATGTTGAATATTTACTAAATATTTGTCAATATGCCTATGAACATAATACTTTAGATCCTTGGTCTTTTGAAAAAATATCCCTTGGTAAACAACATTATGTTTCTGAATATCTATGGCCTAGTGTCATGCATGGATTCTTACATGATAAGCATCCGGTTTGGGAATCTATTTGGAAAATTAAAACCCCTGAAGGTGCAAGTTTTAGAAATAGTTTAATTAGAGAATATATGTCTTGGGGATTTAATCGCACATTAGAAAAGATTACTGAAAATAAGCTCTTAAAATTCTTACCAAGATAAATTTTTTGTAGTTAAAGTTTAATATTTAATTACATGAAAACCTCTTAATTTTTTTAAAAAATGCTACGTTTAGCTTACTTTGTCTCTCATCCCATTCAGTATCAAGCTCCTTTGTTGCGGCTCATAGCCGCAGATCCAGAAATTGATCTAAAAGTGTTTTTCTACAGTGATTTTTCCTTGAAGGCTTACCAAGATGCGGGATTTGGGCGATTAATCGAATGGGATGTACCATTAACAGAGGGTTACGATTATCATTTTTTAGACTGCTTGGGTAGTAAAAAACAACAAAGTATCTTACAACAATCTTTTGCTAAAGATATTTATAAACAGTTGAAGCAAGGACAATTCGATGCAGTTTGGGTACATGGCTGGTCTTGGCTTTGTAGCATCCAAGCAGTGCTGGCAGCTAACCAGTTGGGTATTCCAGTATTGATTCGGGGAGAGTCTAACAATATAAGTGAATTAACTAATCCACTGAAAAAAATTGCAAAAAAAGTTTTTTTAAGCTGGCTTTTTAAGAAGATAACTGCTTTTCTCTACATTGGGACTTTTAATCGTCAGTTTTACAAGAGTTATGGAGTTGAGGATAAACAGCTATTTTGCCTACCCTATGCTGTAGATAATGACTATTTCCAGAAGCAAGCAATGCTAGCTAGTAGCAAACGTGAGGAACTGCGGCGATCGCTTAATCTAGATCCTGGTAGACCAATTATTCTTTATGCTGCCAAGCTAATTGATGTCAAGCGTCCCCAGGATTTACTCGCGGCTTATCGATTGCTCTCATCTGATGGTATCCAAGAGCCAGACCCCTACCTGTTGTTTGTGGGAGATGGAGTTTTGCGCCCAACTCTAGAAGCCCAAGCCAAGGAAACAAACTGGGAGTCAATTCGCTTTTTGGGTTTTCGCAATCAGTCGCAAATGCCTGCTGTTTATGATTTATGCGATGTATTTGTTTTACCATCTGATTTTGAGCCTTGGGGATTGGCAATCAATGAAGTGATGAATGCAGGAAAAGCAGTAGTTGTGAGCGATCGCGTGGGCTGTGTGCCTGACTTGGTGAAAGATGGACAAAATGGACGAACTTTTCCTGTAGGAGATGTGGCGGCTTTGGCAGAGTCAATTCGCTGGGCGATCGCAAACCCTACTTCTGTGGGAGATTGCAGTTTGAAAATTATTCAGCAGTGGAGTTATCAGGAAGACGTACAAGGACTCAAACAAGCCTTAAATTACTTGCAGGTGAAAGTAGCTTAAATGAAAAAAGTATTGATTGTAGGAGAAAACCTGGAAATAGGGCGTACTGAGGAAGTTTACAGTCGAGGATTTTCGTCCCTGGGCTGTGAGGTACAACTTTTCACATGGAAAGAAGCGACATCCAGTTTATCTCCTGGTACATTGTGGGGTAGAGTTGCCTGGCGATTGGCATGGCAATTACTAGGAAACTTAGCAAATAATAAATTACTAGAGAAGGCAAATCAATTTCAACCTGATTTGACTTTAGTGATTTCACCTCGTTTAGTTCATCCTGACAGCATTTTAGCTTTGCAGCAATATGGGTTAGTTTTTGTCTTCTATACAGATAATCCGGTAGATGCCCACCATACTCACACTAATTCCTGGGTACAAGGGGGATTTCCCTTATGGGATGCAGCTTTCATTTGGAGCCAAGAACTTGTTAAGCGTCTCAAGGACAATGGTGTTAAAAAAGCTTTCTTTCACCCCTTTTGTAGCGATGTAGAATATCATTTCCCCCAACGCCAGATTAACCCAGTATATGATGTGGCGTTTATCGGTAACTGGGATGCTAGCCGGAAACGAGAGCAGTATTTGAAGGCGATCGCTAATTATCGGTTAGGACTTTGGGGGTCAAATTACTGGAATACTCATTGTCAAGAATCATCCTTAAAAGATTTGTGTCAAGGAATGTGCAGTTATCAAGAAATTCCTCAAGTTTTAGGCTCTGCTAAAATGGGTCTTAATATTCTGCGTCCGCAGAATGAAGAAGGACATAATATTAGAACTTATGAGATTCCTATTACAAAAACACTGATGCTCAGTGAGCGGAGTCATGAATTAGTAAATTTATTTCTAGAAGATAAAGAAGCAGTTTATTTTTCCAACCCTGAAGAATTAAAACAGAAAGTTGAGTATCTTATAAACAATCCGGTTTTGATTGAACTGATTGCTGAAGCAGGTTATCAGAAAGCTTTAGAAAATACTATTACTGATAGAGTTACAGAAATGGCGACTCTTTATCAACAACTAAAATCCGATCGAGACAGAGACTTGCAGATCGCGCATAGTCATGAGGCAGAGTAAAATAATGAAAGTCACTGTTTCCGTTTGTGGACGCTTTCATGCATTTAACTTAGCCCAACAATTACAAAAAAAAGGTAATTTGCATCAATTAATCTCGACTTATCCGACCTTTGCAATTACTAAATTTGGAATTGATCGCAAGTTTATTCATTCAATATGGCATTTGGAAGTCTTATCTCGTACTTGGTATCGATTACCAAGTCGGCTAAGGGGCGATCGCAACTTACACCTATGGTTTTTAGAGGAATTTGATCGCTCAGTAACAAAATGTTTATCACCAGGATTTGACTTATTTGTTGGTTGGTCAGGCTCTAACTTCTGGTCGCTGCATCGGGCTAAAGAACTGGGCGCAAGAACAGTAATTGAGCGCGGTAGTAGCCACATGCGTTATCAAACAAAAATTCTTGAAGAAGAATATGAAAGATGGGGCTTAAAATTTACTGAAACTCATCCTGGAATATACGATAGAGAAATAAAATCTTATGATGATGCTGACCGAATTGTTATTCCGAGCTTATTTGCTAAACGTACTTTTTTAGAACAAGGTATCCCAGAAAGCAAACTAATTCATGTTCCTTATGGAACTTCTTTAGAAGAGTTTTACCCAGTTTCTAAAGAAGATAATATTTTCCGAATTATCCATTGTGGTAGCCTCTCACTGCGTAAAGGTGTGCAATATTTATTGCAAGCTTTTCATGAATTAAATCTACCAAATGCCGAACTATGGCTTGTCGGATCAATCACACCAGAAATAGAGCCTTTCTTAAAGAAATACCACAATCAGCAGATTATTCTCAAAGGGACACACCCTCAAAATCAACTGCGTTGGTTCTATTCTCAATGTTCAGTATTTTGTTTAGCTTCCATTGAAGATGGTTTTGGTATGGTGATTCCGCAAGCAATGGCTTGTGGATTACCTATAATTCATACCACTAATACAGGTGGTGAGGATATTGTACGAGATGGAATTGATGGTTTTTGTGTACCAATTCGAGATGTAGAGGCTCTTAAGGAAAAAATCCTTTTTCTCTATGAAAATTCAGAAAAGCGATATGAAATGGGAATAAATGCTTTGGAACAAGCACGTAAGTCTCTATCTTGGGATGAATATGGTGACAAGATAGCTAATGCTTATTTACAAGTGTAGCTATTCTATACTAGCGAAATACGCCACAGCTTTATTGAAGAAACATTCCGTATTTAAACTAAATCTATGCAAGCGCCAGATTGACTGATTCATAATAATATTAAATCAGCCTTTGAGCATCCCTACTAAATTAAAACGGCAAACAAAATTTTAAAATTTATTAAAAATCTAAACTAACTCTGTCTTAGATATAGCAATGGGTAAAAAAATCATTGGAATACTTATATACGCCAATCCAGACCACTATCCTCCTACAATTAACGCTATTCACTTATTAGCAGAATATTTTGATGTAGTGTTGATTGGCCGTAATCAAAATCTTCCTTTTTGGGAATATCCAGCTAATGTCATAGTACATCGTTTAGGCAAATATACATCAGTGAGAGAACGAGAACAACAATCGGCTGTAAATAAGATTAGGGAATATATTAATTTTGTGTCACAAGCCAGACTTCTTCTCAAAGATGTATCTCTTATATATGCCTATGATGCTTTTGGGTATGTAGCTGCTTATCTTTCCCATTTGATGCAAGCTCGGTCAATTATACTGATTTACCATAACCATGACCTAAATGGACAGTTATTTCCTCTGTCTTCTCTATCAGGATGGGTTCAGAAAGCAGAAAGAAAGTGGGTGCATAAAGCTAATCTTGTTGTCTTTCCCTCTCAGGAACGAGCTTTTTTATTCAAAAAGCTGACAAATTTCAATGGGAAAATAATAATAGTACCCAATTTCCCTAGAAAAACATATTTCAAAGAAAATCCCAATTTCAAAAATATCATATCGGAACGTTTACAAAAACTTACAATATTACTACAAGGAGCTATCTCTATAAAAAATTCTTTGCTGGAATTAATTGATTCACTCACTTATTTAGATAACTCCATAGAACTTAAACTTATTGGGCCTCTTCAGGAAGAAGAAAAACATTTAATGAAAGATTTAGCTATTCGCAATGAAGTAGCTGATCGTGTTAAGTATTTTCTGCCAGTTCCCTACAATGAACTTCCTTCGCATACTTGGGGCGCTTCTATCGGTGTATGTTTATACAAGAAAACAGATATTAACCATCAAACGATGGGAACAGCATCAAATAAAATTTATGAGTATGCTGCTTGCGGATTACCTGTGATTGTCAGCGACCAGCCTGACTATCGAGAAAATCTTGGGGGCGAAATTTGGGTTCGTTTTGCCAATCCTGATAATCCTGAATCTATTGCGTCTGCTGTTAAAGATATATTAAATAACTTAGATAAATACGAAGAAATGTGTTTAGCGGCTCGGCAAGCTTTTGAAGAGAAGTATAATTATGAGTCGGCCTTTTCCTCTTTGCTTACTCAAATTAAAGATTTAGTTAATTGTAGCTTGCTAGCAAAGAACTAGTTAAATAAACCAATGCATAATTATTATACTGAACATACAGAAAACCATTATGCAATCGCTATTATTCGAGCCAGAAAAAAGCAGGAGAATTATTTAAAAAGAATCTGTTTATTGCTTATATTTGGTTTAGTTGTAGGTAGTTTTTATCTATGGGAACACCGTCCAGAATCACTCTCAAGTGATAAAGCAATTCTGGCAATGAATATACTCTGGCTCGGTTTTCTCCCAAGTATACAATATCTATTAGATCGTAACCGACCGCCGATGCCATTTCTCCCGCTAATGGGGATTTTTTACGTCAGTAGCTTTGCTTTACCTATGTTTTCTAGTGAGAAGTTAGGTACTGGTAGTTGGTCTATAACCTATGTTACTGTTCAGTCTTTGCAACTCACACTGATAGGGTTGCTTGGGATGATTATTGCTTTTTATGCATCGAAATTTTCTTTTCTAAAAAAAGTTTCTCATCTTAAATTACCTGCTTATTCACTAAGTAAACTTATCAGTCCACTCAGCCTAATAGTAGTATTTCATATTATTTTTTCTTACTTTATCAAAGTTCCATCTGTAGGCCAGTTCTCTTCTGCAATTGGGAATATAGGTTATGGGATGTTTTATATTATCTGGTCACGTGGTCAAAAAATATCACCACAAACTAAACTTATTATAGGTTCATGTTTTCTATTTGACTTGCTCCAACGTTTTGTTGGAGGTTCATTAGCTAATATTGGATTTCTAGGTACGTTCATGGGTATAGTTATTTTTTATGAACACAAACGAATACCGATTTTTTTGATTAGCACTTTATTATTATTTTTTCTAACTTTCAATGTAGTAAAAGGTGAGTATCGTCAGTTAACTTGGTTCGGCGGGCCATACTCTAATGCAAGTCCGATAGAAAAGGCTCAATTGTTTATAGATATTGCTGTAAAAAACTACTCTAATCCTGAAGGTGAATCAGGAAAACAAGAGTCTTCGACTGCTTCTGCTATATCTAGAACAGCACATATTATACTCTTTTCAAAAGTAATTGCAGATACTCCTAAATTAATTCCTTATTGGAATGGCGAAAGCTACTTTGGCTTTGTTACAAAGTTTATTCCTCGTATTCTATGGCCTGATAAACCTTCAGAAGATATCGGGAATGTATTTGGTAGACGTTATAGATATGTAGGAAGAAAAGATTATGCTACTACGATTAATCTTCCCTTAATGGTAGAAATGTATGCTAATTTTGGGGCTTCAGGTGTGCAGATAGGGATGGTACTTTTAGGATTATTATTTGCATTTTTGGAGCAAAAACTTAATTCTCCTAAAATGGGAAGCCTAGAAGTCGTCATAGGAATTGGAATGTTGTATCCTTTTACTTCTCATGAGTGGAATTTTTCCCTCATGTTTGGAAATGTACTTACGGTAACATTATGTATCTACTTAATGTTTAAATTTATATTGCGTCAGCAACAGACTAAACATTAGTGAGTATATCAGTTAGATAAATAAGTCGTTGGAAATAAAGCAAATTATGTTAACAAACGTAAATAGAGTTAAAACCCTTACGAATGAGGAATGACAGCCCTAGTCAGTTAACTTTAATTGTGCCCGCTTACTGAGATATAATACAGACTAGAGCCTAAAGCTTTTTTATGGAAAAACACAAATATCAGAAATATAAAAAAATCTCCTTATGGTTTCCAGAGATTTTTGAATTTAAGGGTGGAATTCAAGTTTATTCAGCATTTTTACTTGAGGCATTACAAAACTTGTATCCCAAGGTTAATTATAATATTTTTCTCAAACAAGATACTCGCTGCTCACCAAAATCTTTTTTTAAAGCTAATACCCAATTTTACTTTGCAGGAACTTGGTCATTACCTTTACGGACAATTGTTTTTGCTGCTCAAATTTTAGGATATGGAATACAGCAAAATCCTAACTTAATTATAACCTCTCATCTCAACTTTAGCGTTGCTGCGTACCTGTTGAAACGATTAATGGGCATTCCTTACTGGGTTGTAGCTCATGGGATTGAGGTCTGGAATCTTCAGAATCCAACTCTACAAAATGCTTTGCACCATGCCGATCGCATTTTAGCTGTTAGTCATCATACACGCGATCGCCTTCTCAAAGAACAAAACCTTGATCCAGACAAAGTTGTAGTTCTACCCAATACCTTTGATGCAGATGATTTTCAGATTGCACCCAAGCCTGATAGCCTCTTGAAACGATATGGTTTGACACCTGAACAACCGATTATCCTTACCGTTGCTCGCCTTTCCCAATTGGAGCAATATAAAGGCTACGACAAAATTCTGGCTGCTTTACCCCAAATTCGTCAGGCTATTCCTAATGTTCATTACGTTTTGGTTGGTAAGGGAGACGATCAACCCCGAATTGAGGAGCTAATTTCTAAATATCAACTTCAAGATTGCGTAACCTTAACTGGCTACGTTTCTGATGAAGAACTTAGCTCTCATTACCATCTGTGCGATCTATTTGCAATGCCAAGTAAAGCAGAAGGATTTGGCATTGTTTACCTAGAGGCTCTTGCCTGCGGGAAACCCACCCTTGGAGGTAATCAAGATGGGGCACAGGATGCCCTCTGTCAGGGAGAATTAGGCGCACTTGTTGATCCTGACGATCTAGAAGCGATCGCCCAAACTATAATTCAAATCCTACAAGGCACTTATTCTCATCCTCTAATCTATCAACCAGAGGCATTAAGAGCAAAAGTAATTGAACAATTTGGTTTTGAAAAGTTTCAAAAAACTCTTGGGAATTACTTAGAGCAAAATTTCACATTTATTTAAGTTTTTGAATATCAAAAAAAAGATAGTTAATCAACCATGTTTAATCCAGACTTTGTGAATTTCAGTACTAGCGAAATAGTTAATGACCTCAAAACCAAGGGATATTTTGCTTTTGAACAAGCAATAACTCCTCAGTATGTTGAAGAACTCCTTCAAGAAATTAACTTTAATCAAATATTGCTGAATAATAATGATGTTGGTGTAGTTACTGCTCAAGACATCAAATTTTTTACCCATTGTCTAGCTGGCTCTAAAAAAACATACGATGTCATTACCTCTAGACAAGTTTTGGATGTATGCAAAGAATATTTTACCGATGATTATAAATTAACTAATCATCGAGTTTATCAAACCTCTCAAAATTCTCACATGCCTTGGCATACAGATAATAATCGCCAAATTGGTAAGCAATTATCTGAAAAGCACAATATGCCAGGTCTATTATTTTTGTTTTATTTATCTGATGTTGAAAAGAATGCCTTTCAATATATAAAAGACTCTCATAAGTGGTCTCGCAAATATAGCCACGAAATTTACCTTAGTGATAGCTACATCGACAATACATATAGCAAAGATATACTAACATTTCCCATGCGAAAGGGAAGTCTGATCTTATGTGATATCCACGGAATACATAGAGCCGAACCTTTTCAGGATAAAACCTATAACAGAACTACCTTACTTTTTCAAGTCGATCAGGTTGGTAGTGAAAATGTCGGGCATGGTGAAAAAAATATCGTGAATACTGAGTACCTCGATAATCTGACTCCAGAGGTGATGGATTACCTCGGATTTGGTTTTAAGAGAGACTACCCGGCTTTTCCTAACACATCAGTTGCTACTATGAAACTTCCAGATATTTTGGAGCTACAGAAGCAGTTGTTACCCAAGACGTTAGAGGCTCTTAATAAAAACATACTAAAATCTATATTACCTGCTGAAACGGTAATTAATGCCAAGCGACTCCTCTGGTTTTTGAAATCAAAATCCTCTAAACAAAAGAATAGTAATTAATGAAAATTTTGTTGATAGGTAATTATCAACTAGATGCAATCCAAAGTATGGATATATTTGCTTCTATGTTAGAAAATTACTTAACCCAACTTGGGCATCAAGTCCGAATAATTCGCCCAAATCCTTGGTTTGGCAAAATGATTTCATCGCCAAATTCGCTCAGAAAATGGTTAGGTTATATTGATAAATTTGTGTTTTTTCCAGCACAATTGCGTCAAGCATTATCTTGGGCAGATATAGTTCACATTTGCGATCAAGGCAATGCAGTTTACGTAAAATATTTGGGAAATACACCCCATGTCATTACTTGTCATGACTTATTTCCAATTCGTTCTGGTTTGGGGGAATTTCCTGAATATCAGACTGGATGGACTGGTAAACAATTCCAGCAAATGGTGATGAGGGGACTCAACCGAGCGCATAAAGTTGCTTGTGTTTCAGAACAGACTAAAAGTGATGTTTTACGTCTTTGCTCTCTGTCTAAGAGTGCTGTATCTGTGATTCCTATGGGTTTAAACTATCCTTATACCCCCATGACAGCCATAGAATCCCAACCACGTTTAAAAGCTTTGGGAATTCCTCAAAATTGTCAATTTATTCTGCATGTAGGGGCAAATCACTGGTATAAAAACCGATTAGGAGTTCTATCAATCTTCTATCAGCTAATTTTGCAACTTCAAAAACCAGAATTTTACTTAGTTATGGTGGGTAAACCCATGACTGATGAAATGCGTCAGTTTATCAAAATGCATAATATGACGCAAAAAGTCATAGAGTTAATAGAAATTGATAACGAAAACCTTAGAGCCATCTATTCTGTTGCTACAGCTTTACTTTTCCCTTCCCTCTATGAAGGCTTTGGTTGGCCAATTATAGAAGCTCAAGCTTGTGGTTGCCCTGTATTTACATCCAACCGTTCCCCGATGAATGAGGTAGGAGGAGAAGCAGCTATATACATAGAACCTGATCAGCCGAAAGAAACAGCAGAAGAGATAATTCGGAATCTACCCACGCTAAAACAGATGAAGTCAAAAGGATTTATAAATTCTCAAAAATTTTCAGCAGAGAAAATGATTTCCGGGTATATTAAACTTTATCACCAAGCCATTAATGAAAAACATGATAATAAAGTAAAAACAATTTAATTTTATAGTTCTTAATTTTTTCTAAACAGCTTAAATGGTGCATCTTGCTAGACTGTGCTGCGGATATCCGCTATGAAAGTTCTCCATGTGATTCCCTCTGTTCCCCAGGTACGGGGCGGGCCAAGCCTTGTTGTTCTGGATATGGTTAAGGCATTACGAGCTAACAATGTTGATGTTGAGATTGCCACTACTAACGATAACGGCGATTACTTACTTGATGTTCCTTTAAAAAAACTCATTGAATATAAGCAAGTTCCAATTTGGTTTTTCTCTCGCTTTTCACCGCCGATCAAACTTGTCAGAGAATACGCCTTTTCTTGGCAGTTAACAGCATGGCTCTGGAATAATATTTCCCGGTACGACATTTTACATATTCATGCCATTTTCTCTTATGCTTCGACGATGGCAATGGCGATCGCTCGTCTGCAAAATATTCCCTATGTTGTTATCCCACATGGCTTGTTATCCAAATGGTCTTTGCAGCAAAGCACCTGCAAAAAGCAAATTTACATGAGGCTAATCGAGCAAGCTAACCTCAACCACTCTCAAGCGATCCACCTTACCTCCCAATTAGAAAAGCAAGAAGTTGCTCAATTGGGACTTAGCGCCCCCAGTTTTGTATTACCACACGGACTTTCTCACCCTCCCCAGATTCTTGATGCTCGTTCTCTACTTCGGCAACATCTCAACCTGCCAGAGGATGAACCAATAATTTTATTTTTATCCCGTTTGCATCCTAAAAAAGGGCTAGACTATCTTATCCCCGCATTAGGCAAACTCACTCATCACCGTTTCACTTTTGTCATAGCAGGTAGTGGTTCGCAAGAGTATGAAGCAGAAATTGAGTCAGCCCTGGTTTCACATGGCATTCGCGATCGCACCTATCTGGCGGGATTTATTGCTGGAGAGACAAAAAACCTCTTTATCCAAGGTTCTGATCTATTTGCCCTGACATCCCACGCCGAAAACTTCGGTTTAGCAGTTCTAGAAGCTTTAGCTATGGGTGTTCCCGTCCTTGTTACCCCTGGTGTGGCTTTGGCTTCTGTAGTTCAAGAACATCAACTGGGTTACGTTCCAGAATTGGATGTGTTGGCGATCGCCAAAGCTATTGAAGAATATCTCACTCATCCCCAAGCAGCTAAAGATATGGGCGATCGCGCTCGTCAAATGATTAGAGAGAAATATACTTGGGACAAAGTAGCAGTCGAAATGGTTGAGATTTATCAATATATTATTTTTAATCATAATTATTGAAAATAGTAAAATCAATTTCATGAAAATTTACTACAGCAATTTAGCTAATTAGGAAAATCAAGCAAGATTGTTGTTGCAAAATTCTTAATTCTATTAAACCGCTTAATAATTAAATTATCTTTTATGTGTGGCATTGCCGGAATTTTAACTAAAACTGAAATAAAAAATAGCTTAGAAACTTTGATGCTGAGAATGCAAACTGCTCTACAGCATCGTGGCCCTGACGACCAAGGAATTTATATTTCCCCAGATAGAGAAGTTGCTTTTGCTCATACTCGCCTTTCTATTCTCGATCTTAGTGCGGCAGGGCATCAGCCGATGTCTACACCTGATGGACGCTATTGGATTACCTTTAATGGGGAAATTTACAATTTTTTGGAATTACGACAGACTCTAGAAGCAAAAGGCGAAAAGTTTTATTCACAAACAGATACTGAAGTTATTCTGAAACTTTACCAACAGCAAGGAGCAGAATGTGTCAAGAATTTGCGGGGAATGTTTGCCTTTGCTATTTGGGATAACCAAGAACAAAGCTGCTTTATTGCCCGCGATGCTTTAGGAATTAAACCTTTATACTATTGGCAATCTGGCTCAACTCTAATATTTGCCTCAGAACTTAGAGCAGTTCTGGCATCAAAATTACCTAGCATTGCCTTAAGTCCAGAGGGTTTATATGGCTATCTTGTTAGTGGAACAGTACCAGAACCTCACACTCTCATTGCAGGGATTCACTGTTTAGAAGCTGGTCATTGGTTACGTTGGCAAGCAGGTAATCTCAGAAAAGAACAATATTGGCAAATTAACTTTACTTCTGAAGAAATTTCTCTGCCAGAAGCCAAAGAAAAAGTTCGTAATGCTCTGATTGATTCTATCGAACATCACTTTATCAGCGACGTGCCAGTAGGGATTTTTCTTAGTGGTGGAATTGACTCAACCTCAATTGTTGCCTTAGCGCGTCAAACTCAGAAAGGTAGTTTACGCACTTACTCAATTGCTTTTGAAGAAGATGAATGGAATGAAGGAGAACTTGCCCAAAAAATTGCTAGAGAATTTGATACAGACCATACAGAATATAAAGTTACAGCATCATTAGGAAGAGAACTATTACCAAAGTTTTTAGCAAGTATCGATCAACCCAGTATTGACGGCTTCAATACTTTTTGTGTGTCTCAAATTGCCCACAAAGATGGGACTAAAGTGGTTTTATCTGGATTGGGGGGAGATGAGTTATTCGGTGGTTATAAAACATTTCAACAAGTACCAAAGATGGTGCGCTGGGGTCAGCAACTCCAGAAAATTCAACCTATTAGTACTGGCATCGGTAAAGGATTAGCATCTTGGGGCAAATCACCACGAATCAAACGCTTAGGAGACTTTTTACAGCAAAAGCCAACAACAGCAGCAGCTTATCGCAGTTTCAGGGGAATTTTCTCTCAAAGAGAAGCCTGGAAAATTACTCAGCATTACTTGAAAGATTCTTCAGGTCAACTTCCAAATTCATTCCCTATATGGGAAAAGGATGTTTTTCAAAATACAAGCATATCAACAAATCTTCCTTCTTTAGAAGACGAAGTGAGCCGACTAGAATTAAGTTGTTATATGCGTAATCAGCTATTACGAGATAGCGATGTTATGAGTATGGCATGGGGGTTAGAATTACGAGTCCCCTTAGTAGATCGCGCTTTACTAGAATCCATCGCTTCTATTCCTAGTACAATGCGTCTTGCACGCGGTAAACAATTATTAATTCAGTCAATTCCTGAGTTACCAAGTTGGGTACTTAATCGTCCCAAACGAGGTTTCTTTTTTCCCTTTCAAGAATGGATAGAAAAAGATTGGAGCGATTATTTTCCAAACCATGAATTAGGCGCAGATATTGACCTGATATTATGGTATCGCAATTGGAGTTTAGCGATTCTGCACCATTGGTGGAATGAAATTGCTGGATAAAAATGAGAGATGGACAAAAATATTTACCATCATTGCGGATGTAGCGTTCGCAATGACATTGTGTAATTAATTATGTTCGACTAGTTAATCTATTTCACAACATACTAGCTAGCAATTAACCTGATACTATGGTATCGTAATTGGAGTTTAGCGATTTTACATCATTGGTGGGATGAAAATGCTAAATGAACATGATCCTCTCCACAATGTTCTAGCAATGGAAAAGAAAATAAATAGGTATATCCGATTAATCAAACAAGCTTTGACTGATTACAAATGGGCATTATACTATTTTCAAATGCTCATTTTAAATCCCAACTCCAGGAGATTAATCGCACATTTATTTTCCTGTTTTCTGCCGAAAAGTCAAAATTTAAAAATTGAGCTTGAGACTAAAAAAAATATTAAGACCTTGCAAGAGTATGGGTTAGTTGTCTTGGAGAACTTTGTGACAAAGGCTCAAGTTGAGGAAATGAAGTCATATCTGTCTCCAAAATTATGCTTTGATCGTCAGCGTCCAGAAAATGGAAAATTTAGTGCGCCAAAATCTGCTCATAAATTCTGTATTCATGCCTACTATGCACCAGAGGACATAATTGATACTCCTCATCTATTGGATCTGGCAAATGAAACAAGAGTTTTAAGCATAATAGAGGATAGATTTGGAGCCAAGCCAACAATTTCTTTGATACAAATTTGGTGGCTATTGGCTGGCTTTGATGTTGAAGCAAATTTAAATGAACGATATTTTGCAAATCCCGAAGAATTTCATAGAGATGTCGATGACTGGTCAGAAATTAAGTTATTTATATATTTAACTGATGTAGACGAAGATTCTGGATGTCATGCATTTATTAAAAAATCTCATACATGGTTACTACCGCCTAGAACGAGAGATTTAGACATGAATAATCATGATTTTCCGATAGTAAATAACTTAACAAAAATTACTGGTGAGGCAGGCTTGGCTTGGCTTGAAAATAGCTATGTATTGCACCGCTCTTTGGTTCCTAAAAATAAGGATCGTTTACTTGTAGCAGTTACTTACACCTTATCAGCATTACCATTTGGGCCGAAAATTCCCTTAAGGCCACATCCAGAAAACAGTCA
Organism: Nostoc sp. UHCC 0252; assembly: GCF_034931145.1. Classification (NCBI taxonomy): domain Bacteria; kingdom Bacillati; phylum Cyanobacteriota; class Cyanophyceae; order Nostocales; family Nostocaceae; genus Nostoc; species Nostoc sp. UHCC 0252. The sequence goes on from NZ_JAYGHE010000021.1 coordinate 29,168, forward strand.
ATTTGATACCTACATCAATAGAATATATTTGAACTAATGCTAATGTAGTAGGACTAGCTGTGGTCATGCAAATAAATAGTAAATAAAGATGAAAGTTTATTTACTATTTATTTTAAATATTAGGTACTGAGAGTTGAATTTTTTGTTAGTTTAGAACTGTCTAGTTATTTTTGCCCTATTGTACTAGTTCAAAACGTTAAAGTTTTGGATAAACATGACATGAAAATCCTGCATATTATTCCTTCAGTAGCATCAGTGCGAGGTGGGCCTAGTCAAGCAGTGGTGGATACAGTTAAAGCACTGCGAAATTTAGGCATTGATACTGAAATCGTCACTACTAATGATAATGGCAATGATTTACTCAACGTACCTCTTGGCAAGCCTATAGAGTATAAGCAAGTACCAGTTCGGTTTTTCTCACGCTTTTCTCCTAAAGTTAACTTTATAAGAGAATTTGCTTTTTCTAGTCAGTTAACAACGTGGTTGTGGCAAAATGTTGCTAAGTATGATTTGCTACACATCCATGCGATATTTTCCTATGCTTCTACGGTGGCAATGGCGATCGCTCGTCTTCAAGGCATTCCTTATATTGTTCGCCCACTAGGACAACTGTGTGAATGGTCGCTTCAGCAAAGCGCTCGCAGAAAACAGATTTATCTCAACTTGATCGAACGGGCTAACCTGAACCACGCTCAGGCGCTTCATGTTACCTCTGAACAAGAAGAACAAGAAGTTTCTCGTTTAGCTCTCAACACCCCTAGCTTTGTTCTACCCCACGGACTCTCTATTCCTTCTGCTATCCCTAATGCCCGTTCTCTACTTCGGGAACATTTGAAAGTTCCAGCAGATGAACCAATAATTTTATTTTTATCCCGTTTACACCCCAAAAAAGGACTAGATTATCTCATCCCCGCCTTGGGCAAACTCACTAATTACCGTTTCACTTTTGTTATTGCAGGCAGTGGTTCCAAAGAGTACGAAGCGGAAATTGAGTCTCTTTTAATCTCAAATGGCATTCGCGATCGCACCTACTTAACTGGATTTGTAACCGGAGAGACAAAAAACTTATTTATCCAAGGGTCAAATTTATTTGCCCTCACATCTTATTCGGAAAATTTCGGAGTAGCAGTCTTAGAAGCTTTGGCTGTTGGTATTCCCGTCCTTGTTACTCCTGGCGTTGCTCTAGCTGCTGTTGTTCAACAAAACCAACTGGGTTATGTTCCCGATTTGGATGTATTAGCGATCGCTAAAGCTGTTGAACAACATCTTACTCATACCTCAGAAGCTGAAGATATGGGCGATCGCGCTCGTAAAATTATTTTGGAGAATTACACCTGGGATCAAGTAGCCGTCAAAATGCAACAAATTTATGAATCTATCCTGCAATTTTCTCCTGTTGACAGCTAGCTTTAGATGATCTTCATTAATTATATGGAAAAACATTAAGTCAGTAATCAATATTGAGTGATATAAAATTTAAAATACTATTTAAATTTGGATGATTAAAGTTAATTGGAAAATTATTAGCTCACCTTACACAGCTTTGAGTTTATGTTTAATCTTGTCTTCTCCCTTGTTCTTTTTTAGAGGGATTGGTATATTTGATGATTCTGTTTTTCTTAAAATTGGAGAGTTAATCCTTGATGGATTAGTGCCATATCGAGATGTATTTGACAATAAACCACCAGGAATCTATTATTTGGGTGCTGCGATCGCTGCTGTCAGCAACAGTCATTGGCTAGCACCACGGATTTTCTTGTTTGTATTTGCTGCTGTTTTTGGCGCTTGGGTAATTCAATATACTAATAAGTACTGGGGTCGTTTAGCAGCGTATTTGGTGGCTTGGATATTTGGATTATCTTATACGATTGCCCAAGGCTATAGCTTTCATACAGATCAATTCTGTGCTTTTTTTGGGTTTGCTGCGATCGTGGCAATCTCTGGAAAGCGCCGTCACATTAAAAGCTCATGGTTAATCTGTGGAATTCTGATCAGTCTTGCTTTTCTTTTCAAACAAGTAGCTGTAATTTATTTAGCAGCAATTATCCTTGCTCAACTCACTGCAACTCTTGGACAAAAACTATCTTTGCAATCCTTTTTAAGCCGTTGCATAATGCTTGTCTCTGGATTTGCAATCATACCTATAATAGTAGTTGTTTTCGTCATTGTGGGTGGGATATGGCATGATTTTTATGATGCTGTTTTCAATAGCACTATCAGCTTTGCAAAAAAACCTATTAATTTGGTTGATACATTTAAACTTTGGATAAAAATCCCATCTGTCTGGTTAACAATTCCCTGTATCTCAATTTTATTCGTAAATAAAAATTTACGTAATTCCTTAAAAAGTAATGCTAATTTAGCTGAATCATTCTTACTCCTTATAGTTGGTATTTTGTCTCTACTACCAACTTTACATCAAACCAGTAATACACACTATACTGGGACATCTCTAGTTTTTCTAGCAATCTGGGTTTCTATAATATTGAGTGAATTTTGGCAAAATTTTCAAAACCAGTTTAATTCAAAAAATATTCAATTATTGTTAATTTCCATCATTACCTTTATTCTCCTTACATATACCGCAGGTGTGGTTTGGGGAGGCACAGTAATGATTAGGCAAAATCGATTGGCGATTGATTTAACACAAATGCATGAAATTATAAATGTGTTAAATCTTTATCTGCCCTCTGAAGAAAAAATATTAACTTTATCGGAAAATCCCGCTAGAATCTATTACATGAGCGGGCGTATACCGTTGATTAAATATATTTACTATTATGGTTCTGGTTGGCTGAATAGCAATATCCCCAGCCTCGAAGATTCTGCAAAGCTAGTTGTATCAGGTGTAGCACCGGCAGCAATTATAGAAATTCCCTTAACTCAGGAAAATTATTTAAATAAATATAAAGGTTATCAATTAGTTGAATTACCAAAAAGTATTAATTTAGTCCAACAAAGTCGCACTATTATCTTGATTAGGCAAGACTTTTATGAACGCAAAAACCACTCTTAATTATTCTTGACTTAATCTAAGTTTTTAATAAAATCTTTAAAAAGTATTTATGCTATCGTCAGAAATAACTCCGCTAATACTCACTTATAATGAAGCTCCAAATATTCGTCGCAACCTCCAGAGTCTCATCTGGGCAAAATCAATTGTTGTAATTGACAGTTTCAGTACAGATGAAACTTTAGAGATTTTACACTCCTATCCGCAAGTGCAAGTTTTTCAAAGAAAATTTGATTCCTTTGCTGCTCAATGTAACTACGGCTTAGAAAAAATTACATCTGAATGGGTGCTTTCTCTTGATGCTGATTATGTCTTAACAGATGAGCTAGTTAATGAAATTAAAGCATTACCAACATCTGATGTAGATAGCTACAGCTTCAGATTCAAGTATTGCATTTTTGGTAAACCCCTGCGTGGAACTCTACTTCCGCCCCGAAATGTACTCTATAAAAGAGAAAAAGCGATTTATAAAGATGATGGACATGCCCATCGGGTTTGGGTAGATGGCAATTCGAGAATGCTTTCTGCCTATATTCATCATGACGATCGCAAACCCCTAAGCCGTTGGTTGTGGGCACAGGATCGCTATATGGTAATTGAAGCTAAAAAACTGCTAGAGACTCCAAAAAGTGAACTTAGTTTTAGCGATCGCATCCGTAAACAAAAAATTCTCGCTCCCTTTATCATCTTAATTTACTGCCTGATTCTCAAAGGTGGTATTCTAGACGGCTGGCATGGATGGTATTATGCACTCCAACGAGTGTTAGCAGAAACTCTCCTAGCAATTCGGCTATTGGAGTTAGAAAAATTAGAGGAGACAAATATGTAAAATCAATTTACTTAGAAATGATTTTCTACAGCAATCCTAAATTGTTGGTTAACACTAAAATTTTCTCTTATCTCTCTTATCTTTACCTGGATATGAGATTTTTTCAAAATTTATACTCACGGTCTAGATAAGATAACTGTAAATCATTCAAATTCTAACCAACCTCATAAATCAGAATAAAACTTATATGAATATCTTAGGAATAAATGCTTACCACGGTGATGCTTCAGCTTGTCTGGTTCAAGATGGCCAACTAATTGCCGCAGTTGAAGAAGAACGGTTTAATAGAGTTAAACATTGGGCTGGATTTCCCGCAGAATCTATTCGCTATTGCTTAAAAGTTGGTGGTATTAGTGCAGCAGACTTGGATCATGTGGCGGTATCCTTTAACCCCAAAGCTAACCTAAATCGCAAGCTTCTTTTTACTCTCAAACAACGTCCTTCCTTATCATCGCTTTTAGATCGGTTCAACAAACAAAGTAAATCTACAAGTCTTAAGCAACAGTTAGCAGAAGCTTGTTATTCCACACCTGAAAAGATTCCGGCTACAATCCATAACCTGGAACACCATACAACTCACCTAGCCAGTGCCTTTTTCATTTCACCCTTTGAAAAAGCAGCTATCTTATCCATTGATGGCATGGGAGACTTTGTGAGTACTCTAGCAGCTGCTGGTGAAGGTAATCGTTTAGAGTACTTCGATCGCACTCATTATCCTCACTCCATTGGTTATCTTTACAACGCCATCACCCTTTATTTAGGCTTTCCCGCTTATGGTGATGAATATAAGGTGATGGGATTAGCACCTTACGGTGAACCAGAATATTTGGAAGTATTTCGGCGACTTATTTATCCTAAAGGTGATAGTTTTGAGTTGAATTTAGATTACTTCAATCACCATGAGCAAGGTATCGCCATGAAGTGGGAAGATGGAGCGCCCATTGTTGAACCTTTCCACAGCCCAGAACTAGAAAAATTATTGGGGCCGGCGCGAAATTCTAAATCAGAAGTTACTCAAAAACATCAAAACATTGCTGCTTCTGTGCAAGCAGTGACGGAAGAAATCATTTTTCATTTAATCAACCGATTGAGCGATCGCTACAAGAGTGAGAATCTCTGTTTAGCGGGTGGTGTAGCGATGAATTCTGTTGCCAATGGCAAGATTACTCAAAATACTCCCTTTAAGAATATCTATATTCCAGTAGGTGCTGCTGACAATGGTACATCAATCGGGGCAGCCTTCTTTATCTGGAATCATCTACTCAAGCAACCACGTCACTTTGTTTTAGATCATGCTTATTGGGGTTCGGAGTTTACTGATGAAGAATGCTTGCTAGCTTTGCAAGCACACGATTTACAACCTCAAATCCGAGAGAAAGAAGCACTGCTACACCATGTTGTGGACGCGCTTTGTGAAGGTAAAGTAGTCGGTTGGTTCCAAGGGAGAATGGAGTTTGCTGCTAGAGCTTTGGGTAACAGATCCCTTCTCGCCGATCCACGACGTGCTGATATGCGGGATATTATCAACCTGAAAATCAAATTCCGGGAAAAGTTCCGTCCCTTTGCTCCCAGTATTTTGGAAGAACGGGTAGGGGAATTTTTTGAGGTTGATGAACCAGCGCCATTTATGGAAAAAGTCTTCAAAATTCGTGCTGAAAAAAGAGAGCAAATTCCGGCTGTCACCCATGTTGATGGTACTGGGCGCTTACAAAGTGTCAGTCACAAAACTAATCCTCTTTATTGGGATTTGATTAATACCTTTGCTCAACGGACTGGTATTCCCATCGTCTTAAATACGTCTCTCAATGAAAATGAACCGATTGTTCGGACACCTACAGAAGCGATTCAGTGCTTTTTGAGAACTCACATGGATGCACTGGTTTTAGGTTCCTATTATGTAGAACGTAAAGATATTAAATCAGAATCTAAGGCGTAGGTGAAGCGATCGCGCATTCGTGATCTACAAGATTCCCGACTTCTTTGAGAAGTCGGGAATCTGCGGGTTGCAAAGTACAAAATTTCGTCGTTACGAAATATTCAAAAATATGTATAATTTATAGCCAACCACAATATTAAATTTTCAGTAAAAGAAATTACAAATATCTTAAAGATATAAATAATCCTAAGTAAGATAGGAATTACACTTGATATATAGTGTAAAAACCCTGAGAAAAGAAATTTTCTTTTTATAGTGCTTATGGATTTAATAGTTGAAAATTTAGCCGCAATTGATGATAAACTTTCCCAGCGTCATATTGACCTTGATCCTGGTGGATATTTCATTATCTACTTGGATAAAGACGCACAGTTAATTTATGCCAAGCATTTTACAAATGTGATTGATGAGCGTGGTTTAGCTATCGATCCAGAAACGGGGAAGGTAATTCCGGCGCGAGAAAAGGTGGAACGAACTTACACAACGGTTTTTAGCGCGAGAACGGCGAAAGAACTTTGCGTGAAGATTTTCGAAGAAACTCAGCCCTCTCCTGTTACCCAGTTAGATCATGCAGCTTATTTGGGTAGAGAATTTGTCCGGGCTGAGGTGGCTTTAATAACAGGACAAGAGTATGTTCAGGACTAAGCCAATTTTAGATTTTTAATTTTGGATTGAAAGAAAAATCTAAAATCTAAAATCTAAAATCTAAAATTGAATCACTCCTCACTTTCCCATTACCCATCAGATGAGGGCTGATTTATCTGATAGATGTAGTAAGTCGCCATTGGAATAACGGTGGCGGCAATTAACAATCCTACAACCCAAGCAGTAGCACTACCTTGGTTCGTTTCTTCTGCTTTCTTGTAGGTTCCTTCTACCTGCACATTGTCAATGATTTGGGGTGGCCCTGGATCGGCTTTTCCAGAAAGGACGGCAACAAGGCGATCGCTCGCATCAAGGAATGCCTGGTTGTATTTGTTACCATCGCGTAACGGCACACTTATTGTTTCGGTAGCTACACTCTCGGCAATAGAGTCAGTAAGTATTAGTTTGACTTTATCCCCAGTAATAATTGCAGTACCATTGGTAACTGTATCAATAACTAATAAGGTTTGATTAGCTTGGGCTTCTTTTGAAGGAAACCATTTTTCAAACAACTGTTTGGTGAAGCTTTCTGGTGTTTCACCGTAGTCAAGACGGCGAACAGTTACAATTCTAACTTCCTTATCTGTTTGCTTTGCTAAATCCTCGAGAGCGCTGCTAATCTTGCCTTCATTCAGACGGCTGATGACTTCAGCTTGATCCAAAACCCAGGTGTTATTTCCTGCTGTAAGATTGGGTATTTGATACACACCTGTGGCTAAAGCAGGTGCGGCAAAAAGCGAAGCTGCTAATATAACCGTCACCAATGGTAAAATTAGCCGGATGAGGTGTTTTTGACTGCTAAATACTTGTTTGAGGAGTTGTTTCATCTTGTGATCCTTAAGGCAGACTTGCACCAAAAATACTACAGAACCACTGCAAAAATCACCTCATTCCCGGTTTTCTCCAGTATGAAATTTCTGCTCCTGTCAGCAACTATACATTTTACGGGATTTTTTGATTGCACAAACTTGTTCTGAGAGCGGTTGCAAGCATTAAATTGACAAGAAATACCGCCCATTTTGGGAATTAACCCAAATACTTAGGGCGGAATTTGCAAACCATCTTGAAATGATATCGTACTAATCAATATTTTTGGCAGAATCAAGCATAAGTTTTCATATCTGCAAGTAGCTTTTCATGCTGTACCCATGAATCGGTGATACCTGCATTTTCGTGATAGATATTTTAGCTATTTTAGCTAAATATATATCAAGATAATATACATGACTATAATTCTAACTAACGACGACGGCATTGATGCCCCTGGTATAAAAGCTCTAATCAAAGCTGTAAACGGCAAAAATTTTATTATCGCTGCTCCTGCCGATCATCAGTCTGGTTGTGGACATCAAGTTACTACCACTCGCGCCATCAATCTCCAGCGACGTTCTGAAACTGAATATGCGATCGCAGGCACTCCCGCCGATTGTATAAGAATTGCTTTATCACAAATTAACGCAGATGTCAAATTTGTGCTTTCAGGTATCAATGCTGGGGGAAACTTGGGAGTCGATGCCTACATTTCTGGTACAGTGGCTGCTGTGCGCGAAGCCGCAATGCACGGTATTCCCGGAATTGCCATTTCTCACTATCGCAAAGCCAAGCAAAATTTTGATTGGGATCTGGCCGCCAAATTAACAGTTGAAGTTTTAGCAGACTTACTCAAGCGTTCCTTAGAACCGGGAAGCTTTTGGAATGTAAACCTACCGCATCTGCAACCAGGAGAACCTGAACCGGAATTGGTGTTTTGCCAAGCCTGTAACAAACCTTTACCCGTGAACTATCGAGTTGAAGGCGATAATTTTTATTATGTAGGCGAATATAGCAAACGCGATCGCACTCTTGGCAGCGATGTGGATGTATGTTTTTCTGGTAATATCGCGGTAACTCAATTAAGGGTTTGACGATTGCATCCAAAATCCAAAATTGACTAATCTCATCTAGATAATTCAAATTTCCCTTTTCTAAGGGGATTATTTGATACATTACTAACAACAAATAAAATTTTCAAATATTGAACAATCAACTTTTAATTAAAGAAAAATTACAAGCCAAGCTTGAGAAGATTCAAGCTAACAGCGATGGTTCTCCCGTTACCGATTTGCAGCTAGACAAAACCTTAGCCGAAGAAATTGAACAATTGACGACGGAACTAGAGAGCGTAAATCCTAACCTATATCCTCTTCTTAACGCTACTTTTTTGTTAGAGGGAGCTTGGCAACTGCAATATTCCACTGCCAGAGAAATCCGTTCTTTAGTTTCTCTCCCGTTGGGATTAAAGCTGGGTAAAGTTTATCAAGTGATCGATGTTGCAAATAAATTGTTTTTCAATCTAGCTAAAGTTAAACATCCTCTGGGGTTAGTATCGGGATATGTCAAAGTAACAGCTAGCTTTGAGCCAGCCAAAGAAGATTTAGAACCTCCACCGAACAAACGCATCAACGTTTATTTTGACAAACGCTACTTATCAATTGAGAAAGTTTTTGGCATTAATACTCCCCAACTCAACCCATTTAAGATTGTCCCAGCTAATAATCCTAATGGCAGAACTGCCACACTAGACATTACTTACTTAGATGAAACCTTAAGAATTGGACGTGGAGGAGATGGTAGTTTATTCATTCTTAGTAAATCCAATGATTTAACTAACTTTATCTCCTCAGTTTGAAATTATTCGTGTCGATGGATTAATATGGCTCTCTCAGTAACGCATCTTTTCACAAAAGTAAAACCACGTTCTGCGATGGTAGAGCTTAACACATTAAATTTAAAGGTAGGTTATGGTATAGAAGAAGATATTAATGCCGATTCCATAAGTCCTAGACAAGTTTTAATTGTTAGGTATGAAGATATTTTAGACTTATCAATTCAACCAGGAGAATTGCGAGAAAATATTGTGGTTGCAGGTATAGAATTTGATAATTTTATTCCTGGCTCTCTGCTAAGATTTGAAGGTGGTGCAGCAATTCGTCTAACTTTTCACTGCGAACCTTGTAAACGAATAGCCCACTTAGTGCAATCATTAAAAAGCATCCAAGGTAAAAGAGGAATCTTAGGTGTAATTATTAAATCAGGTAAAATTCAGGTTGGTAGTAACTTTCAAGTTCAAGCTGATAAATTCCTAGCATTATCTGAAAATCCTTATGAGCGATTCCTAAATTTTATCATCAAAATCCCTAGTGGGAAAGTAGTTACATATAAACAGATAGTTAAAGGTATAGGTGTTGATAATAGTTATCTAAGAGCTATTCCTACATACCTAAAAAAAACCTCGGCTGCTGACTATCCGGTACATAGAATATTAGACTCTAAAGGTTATCTGATAACTTATGTGAACCAACAAAAAAATAAGTTAGAAGCTGAAGGAGTTAAGGTTTTATCTGAGTTAGATTTATTAGGTAATTTAAATAAAAGTTTTGTAGATATTGAAAATTATATATGGAATGATAAAAATATTTATTTAGAATAGATGTCTAACTCATATTTTTATCCAAAAACCTTTTATTTTGTTGATCTACGTAAATCAATTCACCAATCAAAATAAGCTACCATAACTTTTAACTCTTAATTTGTCTAGATGTAGCTTCCATAAAGTCAATAAAAACTTTGATAAGCTTATGGATTCCTTCGCTACCTCCTGCAATTAAACCTCCTGTTAGCAATGCATCTAAACAACGAAAAATAATTATTTGAATCGAATTATCGAAATCAACAATTACAAGTGGCTCAATTGAGCGAATACCGATTGCGCTCATTAAAAGACCAAATAAAAGTGATGTCCATAGAGCAATTATTCGTGTATCAGACTTATAAGCTGCTTTTTGGCGCTCTTTTTGATTTAAAGCATCTATTTGGGGCTGAAATATTTTTAATGATTCTTGTTGGTTTTGTGTGAAATTTTGGATTATTTGCTGTTCTAAGCTCATTCCTTCCGGCGGTAGTCCGCTAATTTGAGTTGATTCTAAAGAAGGGAATTGCTGCTGTTGAACTTCCATAAGTCTTATTTTTTCAGACAGTAGAGCCTTTTCTTGCTGAATCTTAATATCTAATTGTTCGACAAATGAGCTTCGCCAAGTAGTTATAAAAACTTCTAAAGAGCGCTCTAGCAATAAAGAAATTAATAATAATAATGTGAGTAATTGGATAATATCATTAACCCCAAATGGTTTTAAAACAAATGGTTTAGATGACAACCAAGTTGACACAGTAACTACTAAAAAGCTGATAAGAATTAACACAATAAATAGAGGAGATTCTGAAGAAAGCTTTTGCAACGTATCTATACTCCTGTTTCGCTAACACAGCCTGGAGGTGAGAACTACACCTGCTGAGTAACTTAACAACGTTAATTTGAGCGAACAGTAAATAATTTATTGCGCGGCTATTTTTCTAGGAGGATGATGGGCTATGCCACACACATGATGTTTTGTGACACCAAAGAGACGCGATAAATCGCCGCCTCTACAAAGAGCGATCGCACCTTTACCGCACAGTTCCCTATTGTCAATTACTTAGAGCTTTCATCAAATATTGTGTCAACGTAAACGCATCTACACCCAATTCAGTACGCTCTTGGGCGGCTATTATCCCGGCTTGGGAATGCCACCAAGAGGCAGTTGCCACAATATCTTCTACAGGAATCTGTTTAGTTCCTGCTTGCGCCAACAATCCACCCAGTAGCCCAGTTAATACGTCACCACTACCGCCGCGTGCCAAGGCGGGCGTACTTTCAGGAATGAGCCAAACAGCACCTTGAGGGTTTGCGATCGCAGTTCTCGCCCCTTTCAATAAGACTACAGCCCCGCTTTGTACGGCTGCTTCCTGTACTGCTTTGATCCTGTCATCTTTGGCATCAGCGACATCAGGAAACAATCGCTGGAATTCGCCAGCGTGGGGTGTGAGTACGGTTATAGCTTGACGTTTTTTTAACGTGGCGATCGCTCCCATTTGTGCCAAGATATTTAAACCATCGGCATCAAGAATCAAAGGGCGTTCGCTTTCTATGACTTCTTGGACAATGGGAGTCGCATCTCGTGTTAAACCAGGGCCACAAGCGATCGCATTAAAAGAACTTAAATCAGTGTTTTCTGGTAATTGCAAGTGGGCGATGGCTCCAGTTTCCGTTTCTGGACAGCCGACAATTAGCGCTTCCGGTAAGTGTGACACCAAAAGAGATTTTAGCGATTCGGGTACGGCAATCGAAAGCATCCCTACACCGCTAGCCCTAGCACCCAAACCAGTTAAAATTGCTCCACCTGCATAGCGCCGCGAACCGCAAATCAGCAGTAAATGCCCTTCCTTATATTTGTGGGTAACTGATGGGCGAGGTAAGGGTAAAGTAGCAATTGCCGTTGCTGGTGTAATGCGTTTAATCTTGGGCGCATCCTTGAGAACAGCTTCTACATCAGCTAAAGGAATATCAAAATCGATTAACTCAGCTTTGCCAAGATATTCCAGCGCCTGATCTTGAAAGAAAGCTAGTTTCCATAAACCTAAGCAAAAAGTGTGACTAGCACGAATGGCTGTTCCTAATACAATGCCAGTATCGGTGTGTAAACCTGAAGGTAAATCGATACTATAAATCGGCACAGGCAATTCATTTAGCTGATTAATTGCAGAGGCAATGGGATCAGTCAGGTTTCTTTCTAAACCAAACCCAAACAAGCCATCAATCAATAAATCAGAATCTGGCAGTTGCTCAATTGTTTGATAAATGGGAATGCCCAAACTCTGGGCATACTGCAAGTGCTGCGAAGTTAACTCCTTAAACTTAGAAAAAGGAGCATAAATCCAAACTTCATATCCGCGAAAGCGTAATTCACGGGCTACTACTAAAGCATCTCCGCCATTATGGCCAGGGCCGACAAGAATTCCGACACGAGATTTTCCCGTTTTTAATAAAGTGTTTGAAGCAAAATAACCCTGCTTTTTAAGGGGAGTTGGGGGGATCTCTTGAATACGACGGGCAATTAATCCCGCCACCTTTTCCATTAAAGCGACTACAGGCATTCCTGCTGCAAAGATCCGCTCCTCAATATCGCGCATCTGCCCAGCAGTCACTATTACTTGCGAAATTTTTTCTTGCCTGTTCTGCATCAGCCCTAAGAGGTTCTTTGAAAAGTTTTAGGCGAATAGAATTCGCTACTACACAAACTAAGTCCACCTCCGTGGACTAAGAGGAAAAATCAATTGTTTTAACCCACGGAGGTGGGTTTTGACTGTGTAGCCGCGACTTCCAGTCGCCCGGTGAGTAATAAATTAGACTTTGCCAACAACTCTAAGTTCTGTTAGCGATCGCGCGGTGTTTAGCTCGTGCTGAGTTTCAGGTTAATTGAAACTTTAGCAGGTTTCAGACAATGACGCAAAAATCCTCTCTCTGTATTCTGCTACGGTGTACACACAAGTCTCTTGATCTGTATCTTTATTGCATCGCCCTGCACGTTTGTTGCATCGCCCTGCATCTTTATTGCATCGCCCTGCATCTTTATTGCATCGCCCTGCATCTTTATTGCATCGCCTTGCACGTTTATTGCATCGCCTTGCACGTTTATTGCATCGCCTTGCACGTTTGTTGCATCGCCTTGCACGTTTATTGCATCGCCTTGCACGTTTATTGCATCGCCCTGCACGTTTATTGCATCGACCTGCAAAAATTAACCCACCCAACGTTACGCAGCAACTTCAAAAGACTTGTATGTACCCTGTAGGTGTTCTCTGGGTCTAATAAAGTTAGTTTATTTCTTGGAAATCCCTGCCTGAAATGCTTTTCCATCGACTTTCTTATGAATGATGAATTAGTAACAATTTTTTGATAGAGTGATGCTTTGCCAAACGCTGTTATCTCCATGTCGTCTCAGGTATCGCTTCCCCGATCGCTCGATCCATACCTACCCCTGACTGCTCTTGCGCCCATGCAGGATGTGACAAACCTCTGGTTTATGAAAGTCATTGCCCATTACGGCAGCCCTGACTACTTTTTCACCGAGTATTTCCGCGTCAATGATACTTCACGGCTCAATCGTAGCATCCTAGCAGCAATCACCGAAAACGACACGAATCGCCCCGTTTTTGCTCAAATGATTGGCGAAAGTATTCCAGACTTAGTAAGAACAGCAATTGATCTCTGCCGCTATAATATCGCTGGAGTTGACTTAAACATGGGTTGTCCAGCACCTAGAATCTATCGTAAAAATGTTGGGGGCGGATTGCTGCTCTTACCAAAAAAAGTGGAGCGGATTTTGGCAGAATTGCGGCAGGCAGTGAGCGATCGCCCTTTGACTGTCAAAATGCGCGTAGGCTTTGAGAATACGGATACCTTTTACGAAATTTTAGATTTAATTAATCGCTACAACATTGATTTGCTGAGTTTGCATGGTCGCACAGTAAAAGATATGTACCACGGCGCAGTGAAATATGATTTGATCGCTGAAGCCGTTAAACGAGTTCATTGTCCAGTGCTTGCCAATGGCAATATCAACTCTGCTACTACTGCCATTGAGGTGCTTTCTCAAACGGGCGCGGCTGGTGTGATGGTGGGACGCTGGGCGATCGGGAATCCTTGGATTTTTAGTCAAATTCGGCAGGCTTTGCGAAAAGAGCCGATAACCCCAGTTCCTTTAGTAGAGGTACGCAACTATATCGATCGTTTATGGCAAACCCCCACAGCCGCAAGTATGCCAGAGCGATCGCGTGTAGGCTATCTGAAAATGTTCCTCAACTACATTGCTCTAAGCGTTGACACTGAAGGTCATTTTTTGCGGCTGATGCGACGGACGCAAACCGAAGTAGAACTGTTTAACCTTTGCGATCGCACTCTCCTTGCTGATAGTACGAAAACTTTAGCCCTAGCGCCCTCTTTGAGCGTCTAACTATGGCAACTATGTTTGGCAGCTGGTTGATTAATGCTGACATAGCCAGAATCTTTGTGTTAAGTAGGTAAACATAATTAATTACACAATGTCATTGCGAATGCAGCGAAGCGAAATGAAGCAATCGCAAGGGCTGGGATTGCTTCGCTTCTCTACAAGACGCTCCGCGAACGCTCGCAATGACTGTAATTAATTTTGCGTAGTTACTTACAACTTGGCAGATCAATTTGATAAATGGAGTGATTGAATCAGATTTTGGGAATAATCCTCATAGTGTTTGAAAGCATCATTTTGGTTGGGCTGCACGCTATGAGAGCGCGATTTTTCAGGAAAAATCTGATTTTTGGCTGTTTATCTATTGCATTGTGCTGCATTTTGTGGACTTATTTTTCATTAATTCCAGTACACGCAACGTCCACAGGGTCTATTGATAATTTGCGACAACAACAGCAACAAATGAACCAGCAACGTCAGAGTGTGGTTAACGATCGCGATCGCTTAACAAATCTCCAACAAGAGGCGCAAAAACACCTGACTGGTTTAAAGCAAAATCTGCAAACTACAGATAGCTATCTTCAAGAGAGTGAATCACGATTACAACTAGCTTCTCAACGCCTCCAGCAATTGGAAACGGATTTAGTTGTAGCAGAACGTTCATATCAGGAGCGGCAAGTAGCAACAGTAGCACGATTGCGTTATCTCCAGCGATCGCCTGCATCTGTGGGATGGGCAGTTTTGCTTCAAAGTCAAAATATCAGCGATTTTATCAGCCGTCGTCATCAGTTGAAGTTAGTGTATCAGGCAGACGAACAAATTTTGGTAAAACTCAACGCCCAAGCAAACTTGATAAATCAACAAAGAACGGGCGTAGAACAGCAAAAAAACGAAATTGCCTTGATTCGTGAACAACTATTAGCACAAAAAGCCGATTATCAAACTCAAGCGCAGTCCCAATCAGAATTGATTCAACGCCTCAATAGCGATCGCCTCGCTTTGGAAGCAGCGCAAAACCAGCTAGAAAGAGAATCTCAAAATCTGGAAGTCTTGATTCAACAAAAAGTAGCAGAAGCTAGAGCAACAGAAGAAGCGCAAACAAAAACCAACAGCCGTACCAGTGTGATCATTCGCGGAACTGGTGTCATGGCATATCCTAGCAATGCTTCTACAAGTAGTCCCTTCGGCTGGCGGATGCACCCCGTTCTTGGCTATCGTCGCTTTCACGCCGGGTTAGATTTTGCCGCTAGCTATGGTAGTACAATTCGGGCAGCCGATTCGGGCACAGTGATTTTTGCTGGGTGGTATGGTGGTTATGGCAGAGCAGCAATTATCGACCACGGCAATGGGCTGACAACCCTGTACGGACATGCCAGCGAGTTGTATATTTATGACGGACAAGCAGTTGAACGCGGACAAGCGATCGCTGCTGTCGGTTCCACAGGTTTATCAACTGGGCCCCACCTCCACTTTGAAGTCCGCCACAATGGTACACCCGTAAACCCAGCTAATTATCTGTGAACCAAGTTTCTCTGGGCTGCAAATTTTATCATAGACGTGCTATAATATGAGAGACTAAGGGCGCGTGGCTCAGTGGATAGAGCAACAGATTCCGGTTCTGTGGGTCGGGGGTTCAAATCCCTCCGCGCTCGTTTTTTTTTACATTAACTAATTATTTGTCACTGTTAACAGATTAACGTCATGTTTAACTAATTCCTCCTAGTTGGAACTGCGTTAGCGAAGCTCGCCGAAGGCATCGCTTCATCAGTGCCAACCAAGATTTGCAGATGTAATTGACTGTGGCGATCGCACTCGCGTAAAACCGTCCAGGCTGACCAATGAAACGAAGATCAATCAACTTTATCAGGTGAAGATGTTCTCTCGGATTTTGTCTTAAATTTACAGCAGATTTTTACATAGATGAATGATTCTTTTGATTTTATTTATCCAATCACAGAACGTTCTCAAATTAAAGCTTTTATAGAATCTGATGCTGGTGTGCAGCAGCAAGAAGGCAAACTCTGTAGTGTGTTTGCTGCTTGGTAGCTACACTTGGCTAGTTTGGTTTGGGTGAGTTGTGCCGCAATTAAACCAGATTCCCAGCGTTGAAATCTTGTCTGATAGCCCGTTTGAGCATCAAGTCCCTGGTTTAGTCCGAACAATATACTGATAAGCAGGTGAATTAATAGCAATTGGTTCTATTTTTCCTTGGGCAACTAAGGTTTGATAAACTAAAGCTGTAATCTCTCCTCTAGTTGCAGGTTGACTTGGATTAAGAACTTTAGTATTTGGATAATTCACCACTATATTTTTTCTGGTTGCTGTTGCTACATCTCCAACTGCATATTGCGGAATATTATTGGCATCTGCGTAAGTGTTAGTAATAAGAAACGACGCAGGACGGGCAGCCTGCCTATCAGTTGTTGAAGGAGATGCAGCTTGAGCTTTTGGTATTAATAAAGGTTGCATCAAAGTAGTAAATGCAAGCGGCATTAAAACACGCCTTTTTACAGGTTTTTGTGCGGTTTTTTGAGGAACTACTCTCTGCGTGACTGTGGGTACAGTAACTGCTGACGTACCAGTAGTTAGATTCAATCCCTTGTTTAAAGCAACTATAGCCTCAACCTTAGAAACCGATTGATTGGGACGAAAGTATCCACCAGGATAACCTGCCATAAATCCTTGTTGATATGCTTCTTCGATGGGACGACTAGCCCAATAGTTTGTAGGAATATCTTTATATACAGCACCACTTTGTATCTGGCGAATTGGTGGTTGATCAAAAGCTTTACGAATAATTGCTGCAAACTCATCTCGATCTACTGGTTGTTCTGGTCGAAATGTACCATCAGGATATCCAGTTACAATATTTCTTGCAGCCAAACCTCGAATAAATGGCTGTGCCCAGTAATTAGGTTGAACATCACTAAAGGTAGTTGTAGGGGAAGATTGAGCAGATGTTTCTAACGCTCCAGCTGCAACTACTATTAAATTTAAAGTTAGTAAAGATACACCTGCTGAAACTAACTTAGTTAACTGTGTCATAATCCATGCCCCCGATTTCTTCGATTATTCATTATTTCTAATACTTCAATAGTTATTAAAAAATAGTGGAAATTTAGTGGAGAAATTTCTTCCACAGCTTGAAATACTACTAAAGATTGACTGTGCTTATTACTTTAGATATAGATAACGCAACAATGAAAATATCAAAAACGTCAATGTTTTAGTGACGACTTATGTTAGTGGAACAATTTTATAGCAATCTTATTTTAGTGGTGAAAAATATAAATTAGGAAACGAACCGCCAAGGACGCAAAGGACGCAAAGCAAGAAAGGGAGATATAATTTTCACGAATGATTTAGGACTGCTATGAAGCTAAGTAATAAAATATAAAGCTTGCTTTTGAGAAGAAAAATATAGCGGAGTTCTCCACGGCTTTTCCACTATTTAGATTTAATCTAAGTCTCAAACGATAAATTAATGAAATTTTCCTTAGATAACCTTTTTTGCTACCTTATCTATCAGTTATTTTATTATGTACCAATTTTACGGGCAAAAATCAAGTGTTAATTGAATATGAGGTACATCTTTAAAAAAATCTTTCTTTGGGTAGTAGAGTTTTTGTCTGAAAAAACAAGATGGTTAGCGGTAGGAGGGTAGAATGCGTCAACTCATTATTCAAGTGCCACGGGGAAATGGAAAAGCTGTTATCGATATTGCCAAATCTCATAACGGCACAAATCTGGCTCGATTTGAAGGAAATGCAGAAGAACCGATTGATGTGGTGATTGTTCACCTTTCTAATGGAGAAGTTGGCAAAGTTCTGGACAAGTTGCAAGACTTGCCCAAAGTACAAATCACGCTCATACCAACTGGTGTGATGACTCTGCAACCCCCTGCATCGGAAGCGCCGCAACAAGTTGTAGATGTGGAAGAACGCAGTCCGATTGAGATTTTTCTTTCTGGTTTGCAAAGTGTTGGCTCTTGGCGAGGCTTTCTTGGTTATGCAGCACTGGCAGGTTTTGTAGTCTGGATTGGCTTGTATACTAATACAGCTTACTTGCTGGTGGCGGCAATGCTGATAGCACCGTTTGCAGGCCCGGCCATGAATACAGCGATCGCAACTGCATGGGGCGATCGCAAACTCTTAGGACGGAGTATTTTACGATATTTTTCCGCTTTAGCAGTCACAATTGCTACTACTTTTCTACTTAGCCTAATATTGCGGCAAGAAATTCCCACCAGTTTAATGGTAGATAGCAGCCAGGTTTCAGCAGTGGCAGTGATTTTACCATTGGCAGCCGGAGCAGCAGGGGCGCTCAACTTGGTTCAATCAGAACGCAGTAGTTTAGTCTCTGGGGCAGCAACCGGAATGTTAGTCGCCGCTTCCTTAGCTCCACCTGCGGGAATTGTCGGTATGGCTAGTGCAGTCGGTAGGTGGGACATGGCAATTTCGGGGCTGTTCTTACTGTTTTTGCAACTATGCGGCATTAATTTTTCAGCATCCCTCTTGTTCCGAGTGTTCGGGTTGTCTGCTCAAGGAACTCGCTATCAGCGTGGTAAAAAACGGGTATTCTTTTCTGCCTTAGCGATCACTGTCATCGCATTGGCAGGTTTGCTAACTTGGCAGTTCTCTAATTCTCCCAATTTACAACGCTCTAGCCTTACCCAACGTGCCAACGCCCAAGTTCAGAAAACTGTGGAGCAAGTTGGTTTAGCAAAATTAGTCGAGTCGAATGTCCGCTTTACACGATCCAATATTGAAGGGCAGGATACCCTACTATCTGTTGTTTATGTGCAGCGTCAACCGGGAGTCACAGCGTCTAATGAAGAAATACGCTCACGCCTCACCCAATCAATTCAAACCCAATTATTAAAACAGGACTTAAATGTAACACCTCTAGTTGATGTCAACGTGCTAGAAACCCCTGCTAGTAAACAATAAGGACAATTCTCTAAAATTACGAATTACGAATTACGAATTAATCTCATGAGTAGTCCAAAGCTTTCAGAAAAACAAGCCCTAGAAAGAGAACGTAATGAAGTCTTGCACCAGTTGGAAGATTGGCTAGAAATTCCAATGCTGGTGCTGGGCTTTGTATGGCTAGCACTATTCATCATCGAGATCATCTGGGGATTAAACTCTTTACTGGAAGCCTTTAGCATCACCATTTGGATTATTTTTATATTAGATTTTTTACTTAAACTAGCGATCGCTCCTCATAAACTTTCCTATATCAAAAGCAACTGGCTAACAGCTATTTCTTTAGTGTTGCCAGCATTGCGTACTTTTCGGATTATCCGAGTCATCCGCGTACTACGAACAGCGCGGGCTGTGCGAGGTTTACAGTTGTTGCGAGTTATGACTCGTGCTAACCGAGGAATGCGGGTTTTAGCAGCAAGTATTAGCCGTAGAGGATTTGGTTATGTTGTGGCATTAACAATGATTGTTACTTTAATAGGAGCAGCAGGAATGTATGCCTTTGAAAACGAAGTTCCAGTGGAATCAGGGCTGCACAACTACGGCACTGCTTTATGGTGGACAGCAATGCTAATGACAACGATGGGTTCTGACTATTTGCCCAAAACGCCCGAAGGTCGGGTGCTTTGTTTTTTCTTAGCGTTATATGCGTTTGCCGTGTTTGGTTATGTCACTGCAACTCTGGCGACGTTTTTTATTGGCCGTGATGCCGATGATGACGAAGCAGAGTTAGCTGGAGCGAAATCGATTCAAATGCTTCAGAGTGAAATCGCAGCATTGCGCGGGGAAATTCAAGAATTATTGCATCAAAATTCTGAGCGTTGATGTTAGCAAAAATTACTTAATGAGGAAACTTCATGAATGCAGAAATCTCGACAGCTTGGGATAAGGTTCAAAGTATGATAAATGGTTTCATAGCTTTGCTACCGAACATTGTATTAGGGTTAATTGTCTTCATCTTCTTTTTATTTGTTGCCAGCAGAATTAAAGTAGTGGTCAAGCGGTTAACTCGCAATCGTCGTTCTGCCCGAAATCTAGGACTAGTACTAGGAAGGTTAGCGCAAGGGTTAACCATTTTGATTGGGTTATTTATCGCCCTTTCCATTGTGATTCCTACATTTAGAGCCGGTGATTTGGTACAACTTTTGGGAATTAGTGGTGTAGCAATTGGTTTTGCTTTCCGCGATATTTTACAAAATTTCTTAGCTGGAATTTTAATTCTGCTGACTGAACCTTTTCAAATTGATGACCAAATTGTTTTTAAAGGCTTTGAAGGAACGGTCGAAAATATTGAGACACGCGCAACAACAATTAGAACTTATGACGGTCGGCGGATTGTCATTCCCAACTCAGAATTATTTACTAATTCAGTAACTGTAAACACTGCATTTGATAATCGGCGATTAGAGTACGATGTCGGCATTGGCTACAACGACGACATTGATCGTGCCAAACAGTTAATGCTAGACGCAATGCTTAGTGTAGATGAGGTTTTAAAAGACCCGGCTCCTGATGTACTAGCAATGGAACTAGCCGAAAGCACTGTCAACATCCGGGTACGCTGGTGGGTTCATCCACCACGACGGGCAGATAATCTTATTTCGCGGGATAAAGTGATTATTGCAATCAAGAAAAAGCTGGTTGCAAACGGCATTGATTTGCCCTTCCCAACTCAACAAATTCTGTTCCACGACCAGACAGAAGAGACAGATGGAAACCGCTCTCGTCAGCGTGAAGGTTGGCCAGCTGGTAAAGGTGAAGTACCAAAGCCTCGCCGCATCAGCGATTCACTCAGGTTACTTGCTCAAGCACGCTCCTCAGAAGATAATAACGGCAAAATAGATTCTCAAACCAACCAACAATGATAAATGTCAAGGTAAGCAAACTGTGGGATCAGCTCCACTCAAGTTACTGGTTCATACCGGCGGTTATGGCGGTAGTAGCTACTGCTTTAGCTTTCACAATGCTTAATCTTGACCGTACAGGCAAGGTAGACATTGATTATTGGTGGATTTATACAGGTGGAGCAGATGGGGCGCGATCGCTGTTAGGATCGGTTGCAGGTTCGATGATTAGCGTTGCTGCTACAGCCTTTTCAATTACAATTGTGGCGCTTCAGTTGGCTGCTTCCAATTTCGGGCCGCGACTTCTGCGTAATTTTATGCAGGATACAGGTAATCAAATTGTATTAGGCACGTTTATTGGTACGTTCATCTACTGCTTGTTCGTACTGCGGACAATTCGTGGAGAAGGAGATGGATACGAACAGTATGTGCCACAACTTTCAGTTACAGTCGGCACTTTACTCGCGATTATTAGCATTGGTGTATTAATTTATTTTATCCATCATGCTTCAACCATAATTCAGGCATCTCACGTAATCCAAAATGTTAGTGAGGATTTACATTCAGCAATTAAGCGGCTATTTCCAGAAAGAATTGGGCATGGTGAACCAGAACATAGACAAGGAATTGAAGAAATTCCCATGTCCTTTGAGAAAGAAGCTTTACCGATTCGAGCTAATGGCACTGGTTATTTACAAGCAATTGATAATGGGGAATTGATGGAAATTGCTTGTAAACATAATTTGCTAATACGCCTTCAGGTTAGACCGGGAAAATTTCTAATTCAAGGTAGCGATTTAGCCTTGGTTTTTCCTGGAAAAAAAGTAAATAAAAAACTTACCAAACAAATCAATGATGCTTTTATTTTGGGCAAAGAACGTACAGAACAACAGGATATAGAGTTTCCAATTGATCAATTAGTAGAAATTGCTCTGCGTGCCATTTCCCCTGGAATAAATGATCCATTTACTGCAATTCGCTGTATTGACCGAATTAGCGCCGGACTGTGCCACTTAGTTCAAAGAGATTTCCCTTCGCCCTATCGCTACGATAAAAATAACAAATTGCGCTTCATTGCCGAAGGAGTCGATTTTCAAGGATTGATTGATCGTGCTTTTAACCAAATTCGCCAGTATGGAAAGTCGGATGCAGGAGTAA
Source organism: Nostoc sp. UHCC 0252 (assembly GCF_034931145.1). Taxonomy (NCBI): domain Bacteria; kingdom Bacillati; phylum Cyanobacteriota; class Cyanophyceae; order Nostocales; family Nostocaceae; genus Nostoc; species Nostoc sp. UHCC 0252. Next base: position 51,440 of record NZ_JAYGHE010000021.1, read on the forward strand.
CTATTCGTTTGTTAGAAGCTATAGCTGTAGTTGCTACTTACACCAACAATTCTAAATATCAAGCAAGCCTGCGCCATCATGCTGACATGATTTTACAAGATAGCCGTGAGGGACTCTCACAAGAACAAGACTACAAAGATGTAGAAGAGAGTTATTATCAGGTCATTAAAAATTTAAATAATGATGACACTAATAAAGATTGGGATTAAGTATAAAAATTGCATTTTAAATTAACATTTTTGAGGTAATAATTATGAAAATTCTGAATTGGAAAGGTTATCGAATTATCGCATGGATAGGACAGGCTCTACTAACAATTTTTGTCATAGCCGCAGCAGTTCAAGGTAAATGGTCAAATGCCTTGGGTCTTGCAGTCTTCCTTGTTATATCCTTTATATTTGTCATCCGAGATGATAAATTACCCACTTTATTTGATTTTTTGTTTGTGTTGGCTGCATTGCTCAATGCTACTGGTTGGGTATGGAATTTATTTGGTATGCCAGGCCCCTATGACGAAATTGTTCATGCTTATACGACTTCTGCAATTACCTTAGCACTTAGTTTTTTAGTCTATGGTTCAATGTTGAATATATTTCGGAATCATACACTTTTGTATTTAGTAACAATTACTAGTTTTGGGATTGCTATTGGCGCTTTGTGGGAAGTCATAGAATGGTCTGCTGGTAAAATTCTCAGTACTCAAGTAATTGAAAGCTTAGATGATACCATTATCGATTTAGTTATGGATACTCTCGGCGCTGGATTAGCAGCTTTAATTAGTCTTTGGGCATTACAAAAATGGACAAGCCGAAATACAAATACAACCAATTCACAAAGTGAGACATACATTTAAATTAAACAATATTTGATACTTGATAAAACACTATGAAAACATCAAAAAATAAGTTTATGAGTTGGAAGCTAAAAACTCATGTGCTGCTACCTTTTATTGGCATAACTACAGGTTTTTTGAGTAGCTGTTCAACAGATTTTTCTGGAAAAGTTCGTCCTCAAATTGTTACTTCTCCTATAGTTAAGGAGACACAGAATCAAAGTTCGCGCCCTCTAACACCAACTGCTGAGGACAACAATTTTGTGGTTGAAGTTGTCGAAAAAGTAGAACCAGCTGTAGTTCAAATTAATACTTCCCGAACTATCAGAAGCGCAGTACCACAGTTACCTGATACATTAAATGACCCATTCTTTCGGCGCTTTTTTGGTGACACTGTACCAACACAGCCTCAAGAACGAGTAGTGCGCGGTGTAGGCTCTGGTTTTATCATCGATCCCAATGGGCGAATTCTCACCAATGCTCACGTTGTTAACAATGCAGATACGGTGACGGTATCATTTTCTGACGGTCGTACTGTTGAGGGCAAAGTGCTAGGACAAGATACGGTGAGCGATGTTGCAGTTGTGCAAATTCCTGGTAATAACTTACCAGCAGTAGAAATCGCAAATCCTGACTCTGTAAAACCAGGACAATGGGCAGTTGCGATCGGTAATCCTTTAGGTTTACAACAAACGGTAACAGTAGGTGTTATTAGTGCGATTAACCGTTCTTTAAATCTTTCTACCAGACCTAGTAGTTATATTCAAACCGACGCAGCAATTAACCCCGGAAATTCAGGCGGGCCACTCTTAAATGCTCGCGGTCAAGTCATAGGCGTTAACACTGCAATTATTCAGGGTGCTCAAGGTATTGGTTTTGCCATCCCTATAGATACAGCTCAACGAATTGCCCAGCAATTAATTACCCAAGGCAAAGTAGAATATCCTTACTTAGGTCTTCAGATGGTGACACTAACACCCCAAGTGAAGCAAAGAATCAATAATTATCCCAACAGTAACGTCCGCATTATCGCAGACCAAGGGATTCTTGTTGTTCGCGTTGTCCCTAATTCTCCTGCTGCCAGAATTGGATTGCGGCCAGGAGATGTTATTCTCAGAATTAACAATCAACCCGTTACCACATCTGAAGATGTTCAGCAGATTCTTGAAAAAAATGGCTTAAATAATAACTTGCAAATCCAAGTACTACGCAACACACAAAACTTAGTATTTACAGTAAAACCTGAACCACTACCATTACCAAATAACATCCAATCTTAAGTTTTAAAACTGAATTAATTGGAATTCATAATCCAATAATCGATTTGGTAATGGACTCTCTTAAAGCTAGATGAGCAGCTTAAAAGAGCCTTTGGGAATTGCAACTGCAACAAAGCATAATAGCTTATCACCTAACGACAGTAACCTTGGCAATAATCTAGGTTAGTAAAATAGGCTCAGGCTTTTGAGGAAGCATTTTTAACAACTGTATTTAACTATGAATAAAATCAAATACTTTTTATTGGGGTTGTTAGGATTAATTGCCGGACTTGTAATTTACGGCTTAATCGAACCTTATATTATTGATATAGAGCCGCAAGTGGCTATAATCCCCGGTCTTCCTGCTGCTTGGCAAGGGCAACGAATTGCAGTAATTGGTGATTGGCAGGTGGGAATGTGGTTGGCAAACACTCCTACCATCCGCAGAATTGTCACGCAATTAGTTAAAGAACGCCCCAGTGCGGTCTTGATTATTGGCGACTTTATCTATAATGCAGGCGAAGATCCCAGTGCTGAAATTAATCAAGCAATTGAGTTGGTTCGTCCATTAACTGCTGCTGGTATTCCTACATATGCTGTTTTAGGTAATCATGACTATGGCATGAAATCTAAGAACGGTTCCCCGGACATAGCACAAGCTACTAAGCTGGCTGAATCTTTGGAAACTGTGGGCGTGCAAATGTTACAAAATGAAGCTGTGCCATTGGCATCATCCACCAAGCTAGATGAGCAAGCGGTTTTATACTTGATAGGTATTGGCTCAGATTGGGCTGATCAAGATAAACCCCAAGTAGCCCTGCAACAATTACCAGATGCAGCGCCCAGATTTGTCATGATGCACCATCCTGAGTCCTTTGTCGAATTTCCTTCCAACACTGCACCTGTGGCTGTAGCAGGACACACCCACGGAGGGCAAATTCGTCTGCCATTCACTCCTGAATGGTCTTGGTTGACTTTTGTCAAGCAGGATGAGGTTCATACTGATGGCTGGATCGATGGGTATGGACAATCAGGAAACCATCTTTACGTGAACCGAGGAATTGGTTTCAGTATCCTACCAATACGAATTACCTGCCGGCCTGAAATTACTCTGTTTACACTCAGACAAAATAGCAAATCCACATAAACATTACTGTTTAATATCATGTCAGGCTAATCATTTACTATGGTGTGCATCGTGTTCATCCCGTTTCTATCAAAGTTAAATCCTCTTAAATTGGCAAATATCTTGTTTAGATAAATTAAATACCTATCATAACGCTAGTCTGATAGGTGAGAAATTTTCTAGAACAATAGTATTATCCTTATCTCCTACTTCCTACCTCATGCCTACTGCCTGCTGTATTATTTTCCTGCCAGTTATTGAGTACATCCTCTACCAAAACTTCTTTGATCCAAGTTTGCAACACAATTACTAAAGGCACAGCAAGAAATACACCTAAAAACCCGAAAAAGCTGCCAAAAAATACCACTGATACTAAAGTAACTGCTGGCAAAAGAGATGCTTGGCTTTTCATCACTAAAGGCACTATAACTAGACTTTCAACCTGCTGAATTCCAAAGTACAAAGCTATAACTGCGGCGATTTTCCAAGGTTCTTCATTTAATGCTAGCAGTGCAGGCGGAATCACGCTCAAGGTTGGCCCAACATTTGGGATAAATTCTAATAATCCTGCCAAAATAGCATTAACTAATGGCAATGGTATTCCTAAAATCAACAGTCCAACATAGCTGAATGTTGCAATGACTAGCATAGTAAGAAGCGTGCCTTTTATCCAGCCAGTCAACGAGACTGTACATTTATTTAGGATGTCATCAACTCGCCGCCGATAAAAAGCAGGGAATAGTATTATAAATCCCTGCCGATAGGGTGAGGGATTGGCTAATAACATGATGGTAAGAGCTACAAAAAGCAGCAAACCTAAAATAATAGAAAGCGAGCTACTGACCAAGCTAAAAAAGTTATTTATTAACCGATTTAACCAATCTTGTAAACCTTGAGTCAGATACCTAAGTCCCCGAATATTTTCTAATAGTTGGTCAGGAATTACATTTTGTAACCAGTTATTCCACGATCGCAACCGTTCTAGTCCCATAGGCATAATATTACCAAATTGTTGCAATTGGTCAATAAGACGCGGCACAATCAGCGCAAAAAAACCGACTAAAACGACTAACAAGAGAATAATTGATATGGCAACTGCAATTCCTCGCTTAATGCGAAATCTTTGGAAAAAGCTCACAAGTTGATTTAGAACTGTAGCTAAAACTATCGCTGCAAATACCACTAAAAGTATTTGCCTAATTTGCCACAGAATGTAAAGAGATGTAACAAGAACGAGAAACCCGATCAATTGTCCGAATCGCACAATGTAGCCTCCATTTTTTATTATTTACAGTTATTGTGCTGAATTTAATTACTCCAAAATAGCTGTATTACTATATTTAAAAAGCCACTAAAAGACTGATTTTTGAATATCAACGATATATCCACCTTGCGACAGAATTTAGCATTTTATTAAGAGAGTAATCTGAAATAAGCAACCCTTGAAGGCTGTACTCATAAAAAAATGCAAAAACCACGCCCCAGTAATATGTTGATACGTGCCTTCGCATTGATTTTTGTCAGTTTAGCTATCTTTGTGGTTGGCTCAATATTCTTTAACTTGAGTAGGCAATCTCAAGAAAACCCTGAAAGTATTGAAGAGCCTGAACAGGGATTATTGAAGTAATACAGTAGGAACCTCAGCAGCTAAGACTTATCTAAGTAATAGAGTTGGTAAATTTGCATCATGTATAAACCAATTAAGTTTATTTGTTGGGTATTGATAGGCATCCTCTTTTTTTCGATGTCCGCTTTGCCTGCCTTGGCTAGAGATGTAAATATATCCAAATTCCCGCTTTCAGAACCTCAACAGCAGCAACCAACTGAACCAAAGCAGCCTGTAATAACATCTCCTACTGCGCCAGGATTAAGTAATCCCCAAGAATTTGAAGGCTTTGTAGACAAAATCATCAACGAAGAAATATCAAAGTCTCATGTTCCTGGCGTAGCTATTTCTGTGGTTAAAGATGGGAAACTATTTTTTGCTAAGGGCTATGGTTACGCGAACGTAGAAAAAAATATACCAGTTATCATAGATAAAACTTTGTTTCGCGTAGCTTCCATTTCCAAGTTATTTGCAGCTACAGCAGCAATGCAGTTGTACGAGCAGGGAAAGCTTGATTTAGATGCTGATATTAATAAATATCTCACCAGTTTTCAGTTAGAAAATCCTTATCCTGAACCAGCTAAAGTTGCTCAGTTGATGACACACACTGACGGTACTACTAAACGCCGAATCGGTCTTGCAGCTCGTACCGCAGCAGAAATAAAGCCACTAGGAGATTACTTAGCTGAGTATATGCCACCTGTTGTTTGGCAACCCGGTAAACTCTACAGTTATTCCAGCCATAGCACAGCTTTATTAGGATATTTGGTAGAAAAAGTTTCCGGTATTCCCTTTGTTGAATATATTGATAAAAATATTTTGCAGCCGTTGAATATGGGACGGAGTACCTTCCTTCAGCCACCCCCGCCGCCTTTAGCTGATGATTTGGCTGTGGGTTATCAGTATCAAAATGGTAAGTTCAAAGCTGTTCCATATCTATATTTAAATATCGCTCCAGCTGCGTCCATGAGTTCGACAGCTACAGATATGGCTAATTTTATGATTGCCCATCTACAATACGGCCGCTACGAAAACTCTCGAATTTTGGAACAAGATACTGTGCAGTTGATGCATAAGCAGCATTTCACCCATCATCCCAAATTGCCAGGTACTGGCTACAGTTTTCGTGAACGTTTGGAAAACAATATTCGGGTGATTGGACATTTGGGAAGTTTGCGGGGTTATTCTAGCTCCCTGACTTTAATGCCTGAGCAAAATATTGGCATTTTTATTGCCACTAATAGCTTTGGTGGGGTGGCTGGCAAATTCCTAACTCAGTTTCTAGACCGCTATTTTCCTGTTACCAATAAATCTACACCTGTTAAACCTATTGGTCTTACCGAGGAGCAACTTAATCGCTTAACTGGTACTTACCGTGATTTTGAATATCCCCGCGACACCTTTGCTAAGGTAACTGCACCGTTTAAACATATTAATATCAAAAAAGGCGAAAATGGTACTTTGATAATTAGTACCCCTGGTTTGTTCTTTTTGGGGCATACTCCAAAGCACACATTAATTCCTGTGGAACCACTGTTATTTAAGCGAGTTGAAGATGATGCGTTTACTGCTTTTGGGGAAGACAGCCGGGGGAATATTGCATTTGTCTTCAATCCATTGTGGTCTAAGATTGGAGCCTATGAGCGGATATCGTGGTATGAAAATATTTGGGTACAGTTAGGAGTTATTGGCTTTTGTGCAATTGTTTTTCTGTCAGCCTCTATTGTTGGGTTAATACTTCCTTTAATAGGTAGGTTGAGAGGCAAGGCTTTTATAAGTGAGCAGAAGTATAACAGTGCTTGGGTAGTAGCTGGTATTGTCGGTACTCTCAATTTATTGTTTTTGATTGGCTTGCCTTTGTCGCTGTGGCTGATAGGTGTATGGAAACTTGTGTATGGTGTACCTGGCATTGTTGTGGCATTACTTTGCCTACCTTTGATAACCACCGTTCTAGCACTTGTACTAAGTTTGTTTACTGGATTAGCTTGGGTAAATAATAGCTGGTCTTTTATTAAGCGATCGCACTACTCTTTGATTACTGTAGCTGGATTGATTTTTATTCCCTTGTTAGCTTACTGGAATTTATTAGGGTTTCAATTTTAAGTCAGTTATCTATGTTGCTTACCGTAGAGTTTAGCCAAGGGTACAGCAGTGCAACCGTGGACGAGGATTGAAGCACAAATAACTAAACTACCTATAATCCAGGGTTCTTCCACACCCGTCTGACGCACTGAAAGAAAAGCATAAAAGAGCGCTGCCACACCAATAGGGCCGAACCACCCTAAAAACAAGGCATCCTGCATCCCTCGCAACCGCCCAAGCAGGGGACGCAGTAACAGCACTGCTGGTAGTCGGCGTAGCAACAAAATCGCTACCACCAACAGCAAACCCTTCCAACCTAACTCGAACCATTGCTGCCAGGGTAGATATAAACCCAATAAGACGAAAATATACAAAGTAAAAAAGCGGTCTACTGCCTCCTGTACGTTCTCTTCTTCAGCTCTGTCACGACCGCCTACAACCATATCAAACGTGATTCCCGCCGCAAAAACTGCCAGGATTCCATCGCTACCAAGTAGCTTCACAAGACCCAATACAGCTAAAGAAAGAGCGACAGTATAAGCTAGAAAAGATTCCTTCTCTAAGGTTTGTTTGGTTTCAGCCCACTGCAAGAGCCGACCTGCTAGGTAGCCGATAAGCGCTCCCATCACCACAGCTGCTCCTACTTCCCACAGTAAAGTTTTAGTGAGCCAATGAAGTAGAGCTTCTTGTGGCGGTTTAGTCAATATTAGAATTGGCAGAAGGACAAAGGGATAAGCCAGTCCATCATTTGCGGCAGATTCAGCAGAGATGGTATGGCGGATACGTTCGGGAAGGTTCTGCTCGGCAACTTTCCCTGTGACAACGGAAGTAGAAACGACCGGATCGGTAGGAGTAATCACAGCCCCAACCAGCATGGCTACCCAAAAGGGTAGACCTAACAGCAGATATACCAGCAGTCCACTAATCAACCACATCAGGGGCATCAACAGTCCTAGCAGCACGGACAGGATGCGCCAATGTTGAAAAGGGTAAGCCTTTGGTAGCCGCAATGCCACTCCCATCACTTGGATAGCGATCGCTAATCTTGCCCCCTGCTCTAAAATCATCTCTGGTTTACCCCAGTGAGCAAGGTCAATTAAGCCAAACACAGATGGACTCAATAACACCCCAACTACTAAAGCTATAAGAGGGTCTGAAAGAAACAACCGCTCTTTGAGCCAGCCAGACAACAGCCCTAGTCCTAGCACTAGCCCACCAAGGGTTAAGAGGGCTATATTTATCTCACTTGAGGTTAACTGGCTCATAGTTTTATATTTTTAGCAACTCAAAATTTTTTTAAGTTGATAATCCAGAGTAGAGAAATTAAATACAAAAACTTGCTTAGAAGCTATAGCCATTCTTAGTTAGTTGACTTCGCTCCAGACGGTTCAAAATATGGGTGATTAATTTTGAATGTACGATAGGTTTACCCACACAATCATCAGCACCGATCGCAAATATTTGCTCAACAACATCTGCTGATAAATTATCAACCAAAAACATTACTGGTAAAAATTTCCAGTACGGATCGTTACGTACTACCTGACAAAGTTCAATGCCATTAATATGAGGCATTTCTACATCTAAAATTAGCAAGTCTGGAGAAAATTCTGTCAGAGTATCCCAGAAATCTCGTGGATCTTCAAGAGTTTTTAGAGTAAGTCCTAATGGTTCTAAGGTTTGTTGTATGACAGTTAACGCCTGTGCATCATCGTCTACAACCATTACTCTCGCTTCTGTAATACGAGTTTGCTGTAAAACTTGACTCACTGACTCCAAAATTTGGCTAGGAGGCATGGATTTTTGCAAAAAAGCACGTCCGCCAGATCGTGCAACCTCTAGGCGTAGGCGAAGCCCGCCGCAGGCATCGCTAAAATTATCTCGCTCTGTAAAAACTAACACAGGTATTTGTGGCGTTGGCGTTTCGCCCACTGTAGGCGATCGCTGGGATAATTCTGTTATGAATTTCAAACTATCTTTCTCAATATCAAGATCGAGTAGCACCACATCGGGATTTAAAGATGGGATTATACTTCTGGCGGCGGCGATATTAGTAGCAATCTTAACTTGTAGTTCCTGATTCTCAGCCTCCTTTACCAATTCCTCAACTATTTGGCGATCGTTACTAATTACTAATACTAGATTTTGGGTTTGTTCAACTGGATTTTTTTCTACCTCTCGTTGCAACTCCATCAAAAGCTTATCTAAATAAAAACATTTAGCTTGGCTAAGATATTTTTTATTTTGAAATAAATCTTCTATCTCATTAGCTAACAACGAGCCTTTGGGAAAACCAAAGCTACCCAAGGAACCAGCTAGCTTGTGAGCTTCTTGCTCTGCTTTTTGCCGCAATTGAGCATCAAGCGTACCTTTTCTTAAAGCATCAGCTCCTAGTTTCAATACTGCAATACGCGAACCAACCTTAGCTTTGAAATTTTCCCGTTGTTGAGCAATGGCTGTTAGTAGGATTTGCTGTTGATTTAAATCTATTTCTGACTCAGGTTTCGGGCAACTTTGCTCACGATCTAGAGCTTTTAAACGATAACCCATTCCATAGACAGTTTCTATAAAATCATAGTTAGCACCTGCTGATTTTAGCTTTTGCCGTAAACTTTTGATATGAGATTTAATCGTATTTTCTTCAGGTGGATCTTTTTCAGCACTCCAAAGTTGATCTACAATGGCACTCCGGCTAAAGATGCGCTGGTTATTGCGTAAAAAAAGGTCTAAAAGGCTAAATTCCTTTGCTGTTAAATTTAGAGAAATATCTGCATAAGTCACTTCACAAGTACTAGGATCGAGACGCAACTCTCCCCATTCCAAAACTGGAGGTAAAGAAGTATTTCCCCGACGTAATAAAGCACGAATGCGAGCTGATAACTCTTGAAAATCAAATGGTTTGACTACATAATCATCTGCTCCGGCATCTAAACCGATAACTTTATCAGTTTTAGTCTCTTTTGCCGTTAAGAGAAGAATTAGCATTTGATGTCCTGACTGACGTAATTGCCGACAAAGACTGATACCATCCAGCTTTGGCAGAATCACATCTAGCAAAATTAGGTCATAATTACAGACATTAACCAATTCCCAACCGGCTTCACCATCAGCAGCAATATCAACCACATAATTTTGTTTGGTAAGAGCTGTTGCTACAGCTTGAGCAAGCAAATCATCGTCTTCAACCAACAGAATTCTCATGAAAATGTTTGCTTGTAGAAGCAACCCTGAGTGCTGTAATTAAATTTATATAACTTAGGTTATGCCCTTTTCAACTGATTATGACATCTATCAAAGGCAAGGTTTTACAATACCTCTGCCAATCATCCTATTCCCGATGCCCAACACTTTGTCCTACTGATTTTAATTCTTCCTCATGCCCAAAAACTCCACTCACTCTTGGAATGGAGTTTTTTATTATTTGCGCGATCGCCATTTGCAACGCATTGCTATTCCTAATCACTCTAAATAAATTAGTACAAAAGTTACTTCCGAAAACATATTTATTATATAAATAATCGTGAATTTTTAATTTTATGTCTATCTAATACTTCCTTTTGACAGATAATAACTAAACCTATTGGATGATGAAGATTTCTATTTTAGAAGAGAAACTGTAACAGTCATTAAACAAGTCAATATATTTATGATTGTCTCAGGAGGAAAAAATGGCAACTCAACAATACAAACGTGCAATTGGTACATTTCCTAGCCGACAAGCAGCCGAAGAAGCTTTAAATGAACTGAAAAAATCGGGTTTCTCAATGGATCGAGTTTCTGTATTAGCGAAAGATACAGACCGCAATGAGCAAATTGCTGGTACCCAGGTAAGAGATTCTGGTGATAATGAGGCTCAAGAAGGTGCTGGTGCAGGAGCAGTGACAGGTACAGTCTTGGGAGGCGTTGGTGGGTTACTTGTTGGTCTTGGTAGTTTAATTGTTCCAGGAGCAGGCCCATTTTTAGCAGCAGGAACTTTTGCAACTACTTTAGCTGGTGCTGGGATTGGTGCAGCAGCAGGTGGTGTTATCGGAGCGTTAACTGGTTTAGGTATTCCAGAGGAAGAAGCTAGAAGTTACGGCGATCGCGTATCCCAAGGCAACTACTTGGTTATGATAGAAGGCTTCGCAGACGAAATTGAGCGTGCTGGTTCGATTCTCAAAAATCGTGGGGTTCGTGATTGGAGAACATATAATATCTCTGATGCTCCCGATCGCACTTATAATTCTAACAAGGCTGCTGAAATGTACGGTGATCGACAAATGACTGTAGATACTCCCAGTACCAGCGATAATTCAACGGTAGAAATTGTTGATAAGCGCCAAGAGATTCGCTAATTTCAGTGCAATTTTGGGCGTTGCTGAATTGAAGTATGAATCTGGATGTAGAGACGTAGCAGTGCTACGTCTCTACATTCTTTTTCGGAGATGTCTAGTAAGTAAGTCGGCATATTGAAGAAGAATTCAGAATTCAGGAGTCAGAATCAAGACGCTCGTTCGCGGAGCGTTCTGTAGGCAAGACTCGCTATCAGTCGGAGATTCAGACCGGCGCAGGATTAAAAACCACCAAATCTACGATTTGGTGGGGGTCTTAAACCCGGTTATTCATCCGCCAGTCGCACAAAAAATATCGCTGAATTCTGGCTCCTGACTCCTGAATTCTGTTCGCTAAAAGTTTTTTTACAACCCAGTAAAGTTGTAACCAACTCCGATCATCAGCCCGACATCCGTTTCATCTAAAAACGCTGCATTCACTCCTGCTGTTGCCGTGAGGTTAGTACTCAAAGGAACATCTACGCCACCAGATAAAAGAAAGCCAACGTCTGCATCATCACTAGTTTCAATTGCTACACCAGCCCCAACGTATGGTGCTAGAGCGAATGTATCCTCAAAAGCATCTGCTGTCCGAAAGTTAAAGTCATAGGTGAGAGGAAGCAAAATAACGGGATCGTCCTCAATCGCCACAGATGGACGCACAGATAAGGTACGTGTCAGCCCAATTTTGCTGATCACCATAAAACCACCCTCACTTAAAGCTGAATCACCACCTAAACCAATGTTGCCAGCAACTCCAATATAGCTGGAGCCACCACGGGTAGGTCGACCTGGATCAACATTTACTTGCGCCACCTCAGCAGAAGTTTCAGAAGCAGGTTCTGTTGGCTGGGGAACTAAATCGGCTGCTGTTGTTGAAATTTTACCGGGATTCGGTATTTGTCCTTGAGCAGATAATCCACTTCCAAGCATTGTGATTGTGGAGGAAATAAACAACGCAGAAAATCGCTGTAACCATCTACTATTCATTTTTCAATTTTCCAAATAATTTTGCATGAAGAAATCAGCCATCGAAAGCAATCTAATATGCAACTAAATTGCTGTTACTTTCCTAACTGATTCAAGTTGATTTCAGGCAACTTCATTAACTGCATGGATAACACCATTTATTGCCTGAATGATACTTTTGAAGTTATCTAGGAAAAGTGGAAAACTTGTGGATCTGAGCAATATTTTCAAAATTGCTCAGAGTTTACCAGACATTTTACCCAGGCTAGTAACAATTGCAATTAATTCAGCTGCTCTAACTGGTTTCGCAACATGCAGCTGAAACCCTGCTGCTAATGCCTCTTTGTAATCTTCTACCCTGGCATATCCCGTCAGTGCCACAGCAGGAATCTGCCCGCCTCGTTCTGCTTCAAGTTCTCTGATTTTACGCATCAGTGCGTAGCCATCTTCGTCTGGCATTCCAATGTCGCTGATTAACACATCTGGATGTAATTCTTCTAGTGCTTTAAGTGCTTGTTCTGTAGAGCAAAAAGTACTAACTTTTGCTCCACACTCTTCGAGTACTGCGGTAATCCACTGCCGCACATCCGCCTCGTCATCTACAACCAGCACTCGCAAGTTGATGAGGGGATTGGGGGATGAGGGAGATGAGGGAGATGAGGGAGATGGGGGGGAAAGACTTTCTCCTCTACTTTCTTCTAAAATGGGTAACTTGACTGTAAATGTTGCACCTTGCCCTATTGCTTGGCTTTGGGCTTGGATTGTGCCACCATGCAGTTCTACCACATGACGAGCGATCGCTAGCCCTAAACCTAATCCTTTATCTGACCGAGTATGACTACTATCTGCTTGGCAAAAGCGCTCAAATACATGAGGTAGAAAGTCAGCACTGATACCCTTACCCGTATCACTGACTTGAATTTGAACATAGTTAGGAATTGAGGCTTGGGAAAACTCTTCCCCACTCCCCACTTCCTTTGACAACCGCACCTTAATTCGTCCTTCCTTGGGTGTAAATTTAATTGCATTGGTGAGTAAATTTAACACAACTTGTTGCAAGCGATCTGAATCACCCGAAATTTTTTCTATTGAAGTATCAAGTATAGTTTCAATTTGAATACTCTTAGCATCTGCCAGTGATTGTACAACCTCGATCGCGTCTGTAATTACTTCTACTAAATCTACCAAATCAATGGAGAGTGAAAGTTCTCCTCTAACAATCCGCGAAATATCAAGTAAGTCTTCAATAAGTTGCATTTGCAAATTAGCATTGCGTTCAATTATCTCCAATGCAAGAGTTACTTTAGCTTCATCTAACGCACCCGTTTGCAACATCCCCGCCCAACCAATAATTGCAGTCATGGGGGTACGTAATTCATGGGATACTATTGCTAAAAATTCATCTTTGGAACGGTTTGCAGCTTCTGCTGCACTTTGCGCCGCCTCGCTCACAGCGCGTGCAGCTTGTTCTCGTAGCAGCAATTGCTCTTTTTCTTCCTCAACTTGTTTGCGCTCAGTAATATCTTGCATGATTTTAGAGAAGCCGCGCAGATTTCCATTTTCATCTTGTAAAGGTGTGATTACACAATGCGCCCAGAAAAATGTTCCATCCTTACGGAGATGCCAACGATTTTCTTTAGAAAAACCCTCAGTTACGGCTTTTGTTAATGCTTGTTGTGGTTGTCCGCGCTCAATTGCTTCTGGTGAAAAAATTCGCTCGAAAGGTTGACCAATAATTTCTGCTTCTTGATAGCCTAAAATACGCTCGGCTCCAATGTTCCAACTGGTAAAGTTACCGTTGGGATCTAGCATGAAAATTGCGTAGTTAGTTACTCCTTCTATTAACAATCGATAACGTTCTTCACTTTGACGCAGACTGTCTTGAATTTGACGTAGACACTCGTAATTATCCTGTGCAGCTCGCGCGTTATTCTGAGCTTGCGATCGCGCCTCACGCAGTGCGGTATTAAGTAATGTAATCAACAATGCTACTAGCACAAACTGAACCAACCCCACCACACCGAACCCAATAACAGACAAAGAATAGAAAGGGAGTAAAAAGAAATAGGCGCAGACTATAGCAGACAAAAAAGTTGCCAACAATCCTGGGTTTAAGCCACCATACCAGGAGCTAACCATGACCGCAGCTAAAAACAGTGGGTAAATAGAATTTAGCCTGTGTAGCTGCCATAGAAGCAGTGTCAGCAGTAAAGCTAGTAAAACCGTTAAGAATGCAATGCTATAGCCTTGTAGTTGCGATGATCTCCGGTCGGTCGGAGACCATCGCGTAGCGTCTCCGTAGGAAAATCGCCTAAGTCGGGGCAAAGTCCATCGCGTTGATCTCCACATTTTCTGTTACTTCTGGTTATTCCATCTGTTTATTAAACTTCTACCCTAGTTTTCCACTTTCAAGTTTTACCATTAAAAATTAATCTTAAGAGGATGGTAGTTTTAAACGATGCCCCTCATCAAATTGGAAGAATTAAAGCACTAAGTAATAATAATTTAAAACAGGAAGATAATAACGATGAACTCTAAGCAAATCTTAGTGATTGATGATGAAGATGACATCCGTCAATTGATTCAGACTTGTCTAGAAATAATGGGGGGCTGGGAAGTGTTGACTGCTACTTCAGGTAATCAAGGATTATTCTTAGCTCAATCATCTCAACCCGATGCCATACTTTTGGACGTAATGATGCCTGATATGGATGGTTTGACAACTTTTCAAAAACTACAGGCTAATCAAACAACTAAACATATACCTGTAATTTTACTTACAGCCAGAGGACGTAATAATGACAAAAGCCTATTTGATAATCTAGGTGTTAGAGGCATAATTAGTAAACCATTTAATCCTCAGAAACTAGCCGTTCAAGTAGCAGCAGCCTTGAGCTAAAGTATATTACAAAATCTGGTATTTCCAATTCAGCTATTCATGAATTAAGTAATACTATAGCAGTCCTAAATCATTTGTGAAAATTTAGATACCAGAAATAGGATTACTGTAGTATCTCTAATTTAGGGTAGATTTACTTTTAAAAAAATCTATCTATAGTTTTAGTAGTCTATTTCTTAAGTTGTAATTCCTTCAAAAAATACATATTCTCCACTAGTTTTCCACCTTTACTCCCTAAATTAAAACTAACTCAGTATTAGTTAAATTCAGATAAATTCTTCCCAGAAAAAAACTAATATTTCAATCAACTAAACTAAATATATATATTAATTGGTAAGTCTCATTCTATAGTTTCTATAGTATAAATTTACTAAAGTCTAAGTTCTTGTATTTACTTAAACAAATCATCTACTGAGGAGGGTATATATATATGATGAATGATTTAGAATCACTTTCACATCCACCAAGTAAACAGAAATTTGCTGCTACATTGCGTTTAGTAAGTCGAATTAGTTTTTGGGTACAATTAGTACTTGGTGGTATTTCTGGCATTGCTGTATTGTTGGCGTGTTTTAGCCGTAACGTGACGACAAGCAGTTCAGGTATAGGGTTTGCGATATTTTTGGGTATTGTTGGTGTTTTAGTGCTGTGCTTTCGAGTCTATTGGGCTTTCCGTTATAGAAAATTAGCTAAACTTTTACAAACGCCAAATTCTCAAAACCATCCCAAGAAGGAAGACGTACTTCAAAATTTACGAATTGGATTGCTAGTGAGTTTTGTAGGGTTATTGATAGCTTTTCTTGCTTCTGAATTTACGGTTGTAATCATATTGAGTAAAGCAGTAGCACAACCTCAAGGTGTCGCACTTTATCAGCCAGAAAATGTAGTTCGTTCTTTAGACATTTTTGTACTGTTAGCAAACATTAACATGATTGGTGCTCACTTTTTTGGAGGCATTACTTCTCTTGGTCTACTCTATTGGTTAGAAGAGTAATAGGCGCAGGTGTAGTATTGATTTTGCCAGCTATTACTATAGAGGTACTAACCTATATCTAAAGTATTATTTGCTAAATGTATTACAATTCTGCTCTACTTTTCCACCATTGAGATATAACCTAAAAATACAGACTGTCTGTTTTCATTCTCCTCTTTAGGTTGAGCAGCTCAACTTTCCCTAAACCTAAAATACACAATCAAGAATTTGGATTATTGCAAGAAAAGTAAGAGGCTAACTAAAAGTATTCTCTAATCTTTCACTAGATGTCACTATTTGAATTTTCAAATAATAAGCAAAAATAAAGTTGTCAGGAGGTAGTCATGTACAAGCTAAATCGTTCTTCTTTAAAAGAAGTTGGATTAGTAGGAACAATGTTTGGAACTTTGCTAGTCGGGTTCTCTACAATTACTCAATCAGCAGTAGCACAGCCGCGAATTTCCCAAATTAATCCTTGCCCTAGAATTTTCTACGAAGAACCACACCGGAATCGAGTCTTGGTTCCAGCAGGATGTCCGCCAAATGCTGCAACTTTAAGATTAGGAGGACAACAGCAAACTACTGGTTCCCAGAGTATTACGGTTCCTACCTATCCTATGAATGGAAGACGCACAAATGTTAATGTTATACAACCACCTGCTCCAGAAAGTCGGCAAAGTGCGATCGCAACCATCACACCAACAGCAGGTACAGTTGATGTGAAATTGAAAAATAACACTAACGCTGGTATCTCTTATCAAGCAATTGGTCAGACCCAACCTCGATATCTAGCAGGTGGGCAAGAGTTTGTCTTACGAAACTTACCAACACCTATTAGTATTACTTTGGTACGTCAAGATGGTGGACTGCTTAAAGTTATGCCCACATCTACTTCTGAAGGGACACTTGCAGTTTCGTTAGATGAAACAACCAATTTCGATAACAATCAAGGTGTATTGAGAATTCAAAAAGATGGCCAAGTCTTTTTGAACTAATGTGCTTCGCCTCAATAATTTTGATATCAAAAAGATGATTGCAAAAAACCAAAATTTTTGCGTTCATTCAGAAATATCAAGTTCAGTTGAAAACTCATCACTAGGAGTGATGTAAATAGGTGAAAAATTTTGAATAATGATTCATGACCTGAACTTGATATTTAGTTAACCTAAATGGAGCTTTTGAAATGATTAACTTTCTTCAAACTAAATGGAGTTACAAAGGAACTGGAGCTATTGCTTTAGCAATCTCCACAGTACTGCTTGGAGCTTGTGAGAACAACTTAGATCAACAGGCTGGAGTACCAGAAACCAATGTGACTACAGAAGAAGTCGCAGACAATACAAACCAATTAATTGGTAAAACTGTAACAGTTAGAAGCACACCCGTCACTAAAATTGGCCCATCAACGTTTACAATTAACGATAAGCAATTCTTTGGCACTGAGTCCATCTTAGTTGTCAATGCATCTGGTAAACCTTTTGTTCTACCTACTGACGCAAGCGTAGCAATTCAAGCGACAGGCCCAGTTAGTAAGTTTGTGATTGCAGATGTCAATCGAAATTACAACTTGGGTCTAGATCCCAACTTATATGTAGATTACGAAGGTAAACCTGCAATTATCGCTCAATCACTGGCACTTGCTCCTAAACCAGGTGAACTTACTACAAACCCCAGCCAATACTACGGTAAAACATTGGCAGTCACAGGTGAAGTGGAAAACATCAGAACTGCCACTTCCTTCACCTTAGACGAAGACAAATTATTTGGTGGACAAGACTTGTTAGTTATCCGCGCTGGTTCTCCCAAAGGAGTTGTCAATGAAGGTGAGAAAGTTGCGGTCACAGGTGTGTTACGTCCGTTTGTTGTAGCTGAACTGGAACGAGACTATGACCTGCAATGGGATTTAACTTTACAAAAGACGCTAGAAGCAGAATACAGGAATAAACCTGTATTAGTTGCAGATGAGGTATATCCCTCAGCAATTCCACAATAAGGTATTCTATAGTTGCTATCAGGAAAGCTTTACATGAATACCCGCAAGACAAATAACCATAAGGGCAATGAATAACAATTATCAAAGGGGAAATTTCTTACAGGCGTTAGGTCAAGCAGGGGTATTAGTTTTCCTGGTAGCGATCGCTTTAGTAGTGAGAAGTTGTAGCTTTTTTGAGGCAAAGCCAACTATTGCTAATACATCTGAAATTGCTGAAAACACGGACGAATTTATCGGTAACTCTGTAACAATTAAAAGCAGAGTAGTTCAAAAAATTGGTTCTAGTTCATTCACAGTTAGCGATGCACGGTTCTTTCGCGGTGAACCTCTTGTAGTTGTCAATGCTTCAGGTGTGCCTTTTAATCTACCATCCGACCAAAATATCAAAGTGCAAGTTACTGGTCAGGTTCGTAATTTAGTAATTCCCAAAATTGAGCAAGAGTTTAATCTCAATATGCAGGATGAATATTACAAAGATTACATCAATAAACCTGCAATTGTTGCTCGATACATTGTACTAGCGCCTCAACCTGGCCAAATAACACAACGTCCCGAACAATATTATCGTCGTCAAGTTACAGTTACAGGAAAAGTAGAAAATATCCGCAGTCCGGTTTTATTAACGCTAGATGAAAACCAATTGTTTGGTGGGCAAGATTTGCTAGTTTTATTAAAAGCACCGCCCAAAGTAGCAATAAATCAGGATCAGACAGTATCAATAACTGGTGAAGTTCGTCCTTTTGTTATTGCTGAAATTGAGAAAGAATATAATTTCACCTGGGATCTAAATGTAAAAAGAAAGTTAGAGGCTGAGTACGGCAACAGACCTATTTTAGTTGCTGAAACTGTATATCCTTCTTAGAAATTCTTAGCTTGTCATAACCATCTTAAATGCTGTACTTTCTATGAGGTTTTATGGATATCCTCAACGAAGCATTTTTCAACCTACGAACAATTAAATTTAGGCGGTTTTTAGGATCGCTGTTCTATCCATTGCAACGAGATTTGTTAGAACGTCAGTTTCGGAAGTCTCAAAGTTTAGAAGCTGTTGAGGAAACTGGAGAAATTCACAGGGCTGAAGCAACTAAGAGAGGCGGACAATTCCACTTCAAACATACTGAGTTGGAAATTTATTTTTTGAGCGCCGATTTAGTCCGAATTGAGTGGAAACCTGGGATATATCCCATTTCTTACGGCATCTCGCGTAAAGATTGGCCAGAGTTAGAGACGACGTTTCAAGAGGTGGAAGAGGGCTGGACAATTTCTAGTCCACAGCTAAAGGTTATTGTTGGCGTTGATGGTAGTTTGAAATTTAAAAATCCTTTAGGGCAGACACTACGGGAAGAACTACCTCCCCAGCGACCAACAAAGCTATCACCTCAAACAAAAGATGAGACTTGGCGACATCAGGCAAAACTACGCCCAGAAGAACATATTTATGGTTTGGGAGAAAGGGCGGCTCCGTTAAATCTCCGCACATCAGGCGATAAAAATAAAGCCAGAACCTACCGGATGTGGAACTATGATGCAGGTGGCATATATGGGCCGGGAACTGACCCATTATATCTCTGCATTCCACTCTATTTAGGTCTGCATGAAGAAGGTAGTTACTTAATTTTCTATGAAAACTCTTTTCCTGCTAACTTTAGTTTCCAAGAATTAGCTACAGCCGAGTTTGAAAGCGGGGCGTTGCGCTATTACTTTACTGCTGGTACATTGCCTCAATTGTTGGAGCGATACACAGAATTAACAGGTCGCCCACCCCTAACACCCCGTTGGGCATTTGGCTATCATCAGTCACGTTGGGGGTATGAAAAAGAAGCCGCACTGCGGGAAGCCGTAAAGGGGTTTGAGACATATAACATTCCTGTAAGTGCAATGCATCTAGATATAGATGTTCTAGATAATTTTCGTGCGTTTACCATTGACCCCGATCGCTTTCCCCACATTTCTGAGTTAGCTGAAGAATTAGCGGCGAAGGGAATACGGTTAATTACCATTATTAACCCCGGTGTACAAGCATCTAGAAAAAACAAACTTTTTGAGGAGGGACGTGCACAGGATGTATTTTGCAAACTTCCTAGTGGTAAACCTGCGATCGCTCCGGTTTGGGCAGGTTTATGCGCTTTTCCTGATTTTACCAACCCCCAAGCTCGTCACTGGTGGAGCAGACAGTATGAATATCTGCTCGATCTAGGCATCACTGGATTTTGGCATGATATGAATGAACCAGGGGTTTTTGTCCTTTGGGGCGACCCTTCACTACCACCACATTCAACTTGGCATTCTCTAGAAGGTAGAGGTGGCGATCACCGCGAAGCTCATAATTTTTATGGATTACTTCAAGCTGAGGCTGGATATGAAGCACTAGCTGAGTACCAACCTGAACGACGACCTTTTATCGTTTCGCGCTCTGGTTGGGCAGGTTTGCAACGCTACGCCTGGACTTGGACGGGCGATATTGAAACTAGTTGGGAAGGATTACGCCAAACTATTCCCACAGTTTTAAACTTGGGATTATCAGGTATTCCCTACAGTGGTTCTGATATTGGTGGATTCAAAGGAAATCCTAGCGCAGAATTATACTTGCGTTGGTTCCAGATATCTTGCTTTATGGCATTTTGCCGCACCCATTCTGCCAACAACACCAAGCCTCGTACACCCTGGAGTTTTGGCGAACCAACCCTAAGTATTGTACGGAAATTCTTGCAACTACGGTATCGGTTGATGCCCTATTTCTATACCTTAGCTTGGGAAGCTTCTCAAACCGGACATCCTTTAGTACGTCCTTTATTTTGGGCAGATACAAATAACCCTCAACTTTGGAGTATAGATGATGCCTTTTTGTTGGGTGATGCTCTTTTAGTTTGTGCGATCGCCGAAAAAGGCGCAACCTCACGAGCGATCGCATTACCTAAAGGACATTGGTATAACTTTTGGGATGATGCACTCTTAGAAGGAGGAAAATCGGTCAACTTCAAAGCATCTCTTGAACAAATACCACTATTAGTAAAGGCGGGGAGTATCTTACCAATGGAGGAAGATAATCAACTAATTCTCCATATTTACCCGTCCGCGTTGTTAAACAGTGAAAGTCAGGTTTACAGTGACGTGGGAGATGGCTATGGTGAATCGCGGTTGGATCATTTTTACCTAACGCAGAATCAAGACTCCTTAGAATTAACTTGGAAACAACAGGGAGATTATGCTTTTCCTTATGTGGGTGTGAAATTGCACCTCCACGGGTTTGAACCGCAACAAGTTTGGGTGGACGGCAATGAAGTTGTTAATCAGGGACAATGCTTGAATATAGAGAAGTTTGAGCAAGTTCGCTGGCTGGGAATGTTCACCAATTTTGAACATCGTAGTTAACTTGAATCAGCTTATGTTAAATTCTTTTTCTTTTATTTATCGTCGTTTTTATCGTCGCTGGTTGTATTTATTTCTATCAGTTTTAGTAGCGGTTGGTATTGGTGTGGGTTCACCCCAAAAGACACAGGCAATTTCATTGTTTGATCTCTTGAATCAAGGAATCCAAATATTTCAGCTATCCACTATTTCTGATCGAGAAGAAGTCCAACTAGGCAAGCAGATTAATCAACAGTTAGTTAATAGTGAAATTAAGCTTTATCGCAATCAAAATGTGAATCGCTATGTCAATCAAATTGGTCAGAAATTGGCAGCAAATAGCGCTCGCCCTGATATTCCTTATACATTTCAGGTAGTTCAAGATGAGAGTATAAATGCCTTTGCCACAATGGGAGGCTATGTTTATGTCACTACCGGATTGCTAAAAGCCGCAGATAATGAAGCTCAATTAGCCAGCGTTATCGCTCACGAAATTGGTCATATTGCTAGTCAGCATTCAATAGAACAGATGCGACAAAGAGCGATCGCTCGTGGTTTTGCTACAGCAGCCGGATTAGAGCGTAGTACAGCAGTTCAGATTGGTGTGGATTTGGCATTGCGTCGTCCCAATAGTCGCCAAGATGAATTTGAAGCCGATCAAAGAGGATTAAGGACTTTAGGACGTGCTGGTTATGCTCAGTCTGCCATGATTGCTTTTATGCAAAAGTTACTCCAACAGCGATCGCTGCCGACATTTTTGAGTACTCATCCTGCAACAAGCGATCGGATTACTGCCTTAAGAAGTGAAATTAATTCTCAAAATGCTTCTTATAGAGGTGGCGGTTTAAACAATGCTGCTTATGAGGCAAAAATTCAACCTTTAAGTTAGTTACTAATAAAATTAAACAGTTTTTACAGGAGGAAGAAACATGGCTTTGTACAAACTTGACGAATACAATCCCAACTACAACGATGAAATTTTTAATGGTAATGACATTAAAAGTTTTGATGTTTACGCCGATGATGACAGAGTTGGCTCTGTTGTCAACATATTAGTTGATGAAAATGATGGCCGTTTTCGGTATTTCATCATTGATACAGGCTTTTGGATTTTTGGCAAAAAAGTATTGCTACCGGTGGGTTTAGCTCGTCTTGACTATGAGAATAAACATCTTTTTGTTCCTAAACTGACCAAAGAGCAAGTAAAAAATCTACCTGAATTTAGCGAAGATTTAGCAATCGATAATGATTATGAGGAGCAAGTTAGAGGGGTTTACCGACCTTTAGTGCCATCAGTAATGCCGGGTATGTTAGGTACTCCTGCTCTTTATAATTACACGCTAGAGCCTTACTTTTACGAACTGAACGATCCCAACTTCAGAACCTATGAAGAAAACCTGAGAAATAGGAGAAATCCAAACAGAGCAAAAATTTGATCAGAGGATGTTAGAAAAATCCTCTTGTTGGTATCAAAAGTTTTAGACCCTTCTATAGCAGTCCTAAATCATTTGTGAAAATAAATTAACCGCAGAGGCGCAGAGAACGCAGAGAGAGGAATCGGAGATTTTCACGACTCACTCATTTAGGATTGCTATAAATCTCCTGATAACTTGGGAGACTTTGATTCCGGCTTTCCCTTTTTTAAGGAGGGTTAGGGGGTATTTTAAAATGCCTTAAGTCACAGCGAAACACTTTTAAAACAACGGATGCATTATTACAAATAGTTGAGCTTTATCCAGTTATAAAAACAATTGAATGTGTTTAATTTAGGAGAAATATAAATTTATGAATACTCGATTTATGCACTCAATAATTTTACCATTGGGGTTAATTTCTACATTATTTTTGGGGATGTTACCCTTTAGTTTTACACCTGCTAAGGCGCAAACAACCTCAATTACAGGTAGGCTTTCAAAATACTCTCCTGTGAGAGCTCCCTTTCTTACGCGTGGATCTCGTGGACAGCCGGTGAGAGATGTACAAGCTGTTCTCAAATATTTAGGATTTTATAACGGAGCTATTGATGGTATTTATGGCCCTAGAACGGCTACAGCAGTAGCTACCTTTCAGCGATCGCAAAGATTGGTTGGTGATGGTAGGGTAGGAGCGCTGACGTGGCAAGCTTTACGCAGTAATATACCACCCGTGCGTGATAATTATAATCCTTTGTAATAAATGGGCGGTAACTCACTAAATCTACCCACGATTGTGACTTAATCAACCCAAAGACAGATTGAGCATTACTGCTTTGATATGAATTCATAAACGGTTTTGGTGTGAAATAGTAAAAAATGAATAATAAGAGCGATCGCAATTTCTCAACAGATACTAGTAACACACAGCAGCCACAAAACACTGTAAACATTCCAGATTCGCCCAAAGGTTGGGATAACTTGAAGTGGTTAGGCCCGAGTTTTTTATGGATGCTTTCGGCTGCGGGTTCTGGTGAATTGCTATTTACGCCAAGAATTGCTGCACTCTACGGTTACACCCTATTATGGGCGCTACTTGCTGCTGTAGTTTTGAAATGGTTCATTAATGGTGAAGTTGGTCGCTTTTCAGTTTGTACCGGCGCAACTATTCTAGAAGGTTTCAAACAACTTCCCGGCCCCAAAAACTGGGCAATCTGGTTGATTTTGCTACCGCAGATAGTGGTAGCAATTTCTACCGTTGCTGGACTTTCAGGAGCCGCCGCGACAGCACTAATTTTGGTTGCTGGAGGAAGTGTGCAACTGTGGACAGTAATTATCATTGTTGTAACAGCTGCGATCGTACTTTTGGGGCAATACAGCGTAGTGGAAAAGATTTCTTCTTATGTAGGGATTGCCCGTACTGTAGCAGTGGTAGCTGCGGCTATTTTCGTTTTCCCTAATGTTCGCAAACTAGCAACTGGGTTAGTTCCGCAAGTTCCACAAGATGTCCAGTATCAAGAAATACTGCCTTGGCTGGGTTTCATGTTGGCAGGAGCAGCCGGATTAATGTGGTATTCCTACTGGGTAGAAGCTAGAGGATACGGTGCAGCCAGTGTTGAAGGAAAAGAGAGCATAGACCCCAAGCAACTCAACCAGGAGCAAAAAAAGAAACTGCGCGGTTGGCTAAATTTGATGACTATATCCAACACTTTAGCAGTGGTTGGTGCGCTGTTAGCGGCGTTGTCTTTCTTGATTCTGGGTGGTGAGTTGCTGCGTCCACAAGGACTTGTACCGAAAGAAAATCAGGTAGCGGAAACTTTAGGTAGTCTGCTAGGCGATCTTTGGGGGCCGTTTGGTTTTTGGTTTATGGTGGCGATCGTTTTTATAACTTTCTGTAGCACCGTACTTTCAGTAGAAGATGGTTTTGGACGAATGTTTGCCGATGGTACGCAGATATTACTGCAAGGCTTTGGCGTGCGGGGACGCTGGACAAATGAAAAGTTTTTGCAGCGTGTGTATATTGTAGTGCTACTGGTAGCCTTACCCATCGCCGTTTACCTGTTTTTCGGTGAACCTGTCGCCTTACTACAAACCGCAGGCGGAATTGAAGCTGCTCACATCCCTATCGTTACTGGACTGACTCTTTATTTAAATCATCGAATGTTGCCCAAGGAACTGCAACCATCAAAAATTATTTTTGGCGGAACAGCGATCGCTGGTATATTCTTTGGTGTATTTGCAATTATTTATCTGTTGCAACTGCTTGGTATAATTGGCTCAAGCGGCGCTTCAGGTTAATAAATATAGCGTAGAGAGCAGTTTGATCTTTCTGAATTCTAAATAGTTACTATGCCGTATGACACAACCTAATTCACCCCTAGAACCGATTAGGCAACCAGTTAAAGAAATAACTTCTCTCCCTTGGTTTGAGCGACTAGCACGATTAGGATACGCAGCAAAAGGCGTTGTTTACTTTATTGTTGGGTTATTAGCAACCCAAGCAGCCATTGGTTCTGGTGGTAAAACCACAAATACAACTGGTGCGTTAAAGACAATTGTTGTTCAACCTTTTGGAAAATTTTTATTAAGTATTGTTACCCTCGGAATTATTGGGTATGTACTTTGGCGTTTAGTTCAGACGTTTTTTGATCCTGAAAAAAGTAAAAAACCAATTGATGCTAAACGAATTGCCCAACGGATTGGTTATGGTATCAGTGCTTTAGCTTATACAGGTTTGGCTGTGACATCTGTAAAGCTGATTATGGGTTCATTCGTTGGCGATAGCGATTCAACTGAGGATTGGACAATATATATCTTGGCTCAACCCCTTGGGCGATGGCTAATAGCACTGACAGGGATGATGGTAGTTAGTGTTGGTCTTTTTTACCTTTATAAAGCGTATAAAGGCAAATTCCGTTACCATTTAAAACTTTCTCAAATGAGTCTAACTGAGCAAAATTGGGCAGTGCGTATGGGTAGATTTGGCATTGCTGCCCGTGGCATTGTTTTTGGCATTATCGGCATTTTTTTGATGCTGGCGGCAATTCAATCTGATGGCACTCAGGCTAGAGGGTTGGGTGGTGCATTGGCGGTTCTGACACAACAACCCTTTGGTCTTTGGCTTCTGGGTATAGTGGGTTTGGGTTTGATTGCTTATGGTATCTATTCAGGAATAGAGGCTCGCTATCGGCATATTGCTAATTTATAATTTTTAACGCAATCGCTAATTTTTACTGCATTTGTAAAGCTGGTATTTTGCCATTGATTGCTCAACTTATAACTAATTATCCTGACTATCTTAGTATTTTATCCAAAATTACTAATATTTTTGCAAAAATCCCATAGTTGAGAACCTTTTGTTATGACTGTTTCGACCAAACCCCTTTCTAATCGCATCGCTATAGTTTTTGATTTTGATGATACTCTGGTTCCAGATACCGTTGATGCTTTGTTAGAAAGCTTAGGTATTGATGCTTTGGAGTTTCGCCAGGAAAAAATTCGACCCTTAATTGACAAAGGATGGGATAAAATCCTAGCTCGATTTTATGCCCTCATTGAAGAGTCAAAACGACAAGGTAACAAAATTACACAAGAATATATTGCCAAGTTTAGTCAAGAATTAGCTCCCTTTGATGGCGTTAATAAAATGTTTGACCGCTTGCAACAATGCGCTCACGAATCAAATCCAAAAGTAGAGGTAGAATTTTATTTAATAACTTGCGGCATGGTGGAAATTGCTCGTCATAACTGTATTGCTCCAAATTTTAAAGCAATGTGGGGTTGTGAATTTTCATACAGCGATCGCAACGGTATAGAGTTTTTAAAGAAGATTGTCACTCACACAGAGAAAACTCGCTATCTTTTCCAAATTGCCAAAGGTTTTGATGATTACCAAGATGATGGTAAAACATTTGTATATCGAGATTTACCACCAGAGGAATTGCACGTTCCACTGTCACAGGTGATTTATGTTGGTGATGGTGAGTCAGATATTCCCTGCTTTTCTTTAATGAATCAAGAACAGGGTACAGCGATCGCATTATATAAAGACAGTACTCCAGAAGAATGGGGACGAGATTTAAAAATGACCCAAAGTCAACGGGTTGCTAATCTCGCGCCTGTTGACTACAGCGAAAATTCTGAACTGATGCAATCTTTAACACTCGCGGTAGAAGGTCTGTGCAAACGGATTGCGTTGCAGCAATTGAGTGTAGGTGAGTAGAACTTTCAGTAATTAAAAAGACAGGAAAATGCAAAATCTTTGGTACAAAAATGCAATTTTTTACTCCTTGGATGTCGAGACATTCATGGATTCAGACGGCGATGGTATTGGCGATTTCCAAGGACTAACTAAGTGTCTAGATCATCTTTCTGGACTGGGAATTACTTGTTTATGGCTATTACCGTTTTATCCTTCTCCTAATCGAGATAACGGCTACGATGTCATGGACTACTACAACGTCGATCCACGATTGGGGACACTAGGAGATTTTGTACAGTTCATACATCAAGCTAGCGATCGCGGTATTCGAGTTCTGGTTGATTTAGTGGTAAATCATACATCAATTCAGCATCCTTGGTTTCAGCAAGCGCGTTCAGATAAAAACTCTAAGTATCACGATTACTATGTGTGGTTGGAAAATCCCCCCCAAACCGAGCCAGAACAGATAATTTTTTCTGGAGTAGAAGATAGTCTTTGGGAATACGACGAACAAGCTGATGCTTACTATCTGCATCACTTTTACAAAGAGCAGCCTGATTTAAATATTGCTAATCCTGCGGTACGGGAAGAAATCTACAAAATTATGGGTTTTTGGCTGCAACTTGGTGTGTCGGGGTTTCGCATCGATGCTGCGCCATTTTTAATTAATCCACTTGGCATCCCAGATTGTCCAGACTTAGAAACTTTCCTTAAAGATATGCGAGAGTTTATTACCTCGCGTCGGGGTGATGCAATTCTGTTTGCAGAAGCAAATGTAAGTTCTGAGAAGATATCCGTCTACTTTGGTAATGGCGATCGATGTCAGATGTTGTTTAACTTCTTACTCAACCAATATATGTTTTTAGCTCTGGCACGTAAAGATTCACAAACTTTACTTGACGGGCTGAAATCATTACCTGATATTCCTGACATCGGTCAATGGTTAAATTTTGTCCGCCACCATGACGAACTCAACCTTGACTTAATTAGCGATTCCGAATGCCAAGAAGTTTTTCAGGCTTTCGCACCGGAAAAGAATATGCAAATTTTCGGCAAAGGCGTTCGTCGTCGTTTACCACCAATGTTAAAAGGTGACAAACGTCGCATTGAACTCACATACAGTCTGTTATTCAGCTTACCTGGGACACCTGTGCTACGCTATGGCGAAGAAATTGGGATGGGTGAAGACCTTTCGCTTGAGGGGAGAAATAGTGTCCGCACAGTAATGCAATGGTCAGATGCAATCAATGGCGGCTTTTCTACCGCTTCATCAGATGTTCTTACCCGACCTGTGATTAAAGAAGGGGAGTATGGTTATAAACAGGTGAATGTAACAGACCAACAACGCGATCGCAACTCCTTAATCAATTGGATGGAACATATAATCCGTATTCGCAAGCAGTGTCCAGAGTTTGGTTGCGGTAAGTGGCAAATTCTAGAAACCGATCAACCCTGTGTGTTTGCTCACTGCTGCGAGTCCGAAGGTGAGAGTGCGATCGCTTTACATAATTTAGGCGATCGCTCGTGTACAGTCACGCTAAAATCTAATGAGTATCACCATTTAATTGATATATTTGGCGATTCCCAATACGAACCTCTGGATGTTAATTTGCCTTCCATCCCAATAAAAGCATACGGCTATCGCTGGTTTCGCGTTAAGTAAAAAGCATGATCACTGCAATATGTGCGATCGCCTTAGCCATCATACATTTGTATTCAGGTAAACTACAATTTATTAGAGCTAAACCGCGTAGTCGTTGGCTCTCATTTGGCAGTGGGGTATCTGTCGCTTATGTGTTCGTCCATATTTTGCCAGAACTGAGTAAAGCCCAAATAACACTCCAAAGCAGTTTAAATATTGGACTTGCTTTTTTAGAGCATCACGTTTATTTGGTGGCACTTTTAGGTTTAGCAGTGTTTTATGGCTTAGAACGATTTGCAAACAATTCGCGTCAACGCAATCAAAAAGCAGGGAAGGGAGATGTTACTGCTTTAGACGTTTTTTGGATACATATTGCTTCTTTTGCTGTTTATAACGCCTTAATTGGCTACTTGTTAGTACACCGAGAAGAATCAAGTATTAAGAGTTTATTGTTCTATTTTTTTGCGATGGCACTACATTTTGTAGTCAACGATAATGGGTTACGCGAAAACCACAAACAAATATATGATCGGATTGGGCGGTGGTTATTAGTAGCTGCGATCATTGTTGGTTGGGTAATTGGCATTGGCACGGTAATTCATCAGGCGGCTGTTGCGGTTCTCTTCGCCTTTTTATCGGGAGGTATTGTACTCAATGTCCTAAAGGAAGAACTACCAGAACAGCGAGAAAGTCGCTTTTGGGCTTTTGCATTAGGTGCGTTCGGCTATGCAATTTTTTTATTAGCTCTTTAATTATTAAATGTCCCGTCGCCGAACCATATTAGTTAAAAAATTTAGTAACAATAATAGACCTCTTGTAAAAGTCACTCAGGAAGATTTCATTTTGGGGAGAAAAAGCTCGTAATTGTAGAGAGCAGCAATCAGATTAAAACGCAAACTAAATATTTTTCGCCGATTTCTATTAAGTAAGGAAGTAAAAATATGACTTATATCATGTTCGGCAAATCACTTATCAGAAAAATGGGGTTAAAACCCCGTGTTTCCAGCACGGCTTTAAAGTAATGAGTAAGGAGTAATGAGTGGATGAAAAATGGGTATTTACTCATTACTCATTACTTGTTACTCATTACTCCTTCTTAAGAGTGCGTTCACGGCGGTGAAAATGTCAAAGTATGTCATTGCGAATGCAACGAAGTGGAATGTTCGCATAGCGTCTCGTAGAGATAGCAATCGCAAAGGTTTGGGATTGCCGCGCTACGCTCGCAATGACATAAGTATTAAGTCGAACATGATATTATTTCTTGTCCCTTATTCCCTGCTCTCCATTTTCTTAAGTATTTCTTCCAGATTTTCGGAACTAAATCGCATGAAAAATTCCGAATTGCCACCAATCTCGACTGTAGCTTTGATCAAAGGTGATATTTACAGGCACAACGAGATATGGCAAAGATTAATGGCACAATGATGCAATATTTCCACTGGTACATCCCTAATGATGGGAACTTGTGGAGTAAAGTCGAGGCTTCAGCACCAGAATTAGCAGATGCAGGTTTTACAGCAATGTGGCTACCACCAGCCTACAAGGGTTTTGCTGGATCGTATGATGTGGGATACGGTGTTTACGATTTATTTGATTTAGGTGAATTTGAGCAAAAAGGCTCGATTCGGACGAAATACGGTACACGTAAGCAGTATATTGATGCGGTTAAATCTCTGCAAACGCATGGTCTGCAAGTTTATGCAGATGCAGTACTAAATCATAGGATGGGCGGTGATGCAGTAGAAACACCAAAAGCAACGCCTTTTCCTCAAGACGATCGCCTCAATCCTAAAGGTGGGTTACAAGATATTAAGACATACACTCATTATAATTTCCCTGGACGGCAAGGCAAATATTCTAACTTTGAATGGCATTGGTGGCATTTTGATGCTGTTGATTATAACGAATATAACAGTGGCGATCGCAGCACAGTTTATTTATTAGAAGGTAAAAAGTTTGACGACTACGTAGCCTTAGAAAAAGGCAACTTTGCCTATTTGATGGGTTGCGATATCGATTTTCAAAATGAGTGGGTGTGCGGTGAAACTACCTACTGGGGTAAGTGGTATCTTGATACCACAAAAGTAGATGGTTTCCGCATTGATGCTATTAAACATATTTCCTCTTGGTTCTTTCCGCAATGGATAGATGAACTAGAACGTCATGCTGGTAAAGATTTATTTATGGTAGGAGAGTATTGGTATAACGATATTAATACTCTGCTTTGGTATGTTGATGCTGTTCGTGGCAAGATGTCAGTTTTTGACGTACCACTACATTACAACTTCCATCAAGCCAGCAAATCTGGAGGCAATTATGATATGCGCCGGATTTTAGATGGCACAATGATGCAACAACGTCCTACCCATGCTGTGACATTTGTCGAAAATCATGATTCTCAGCCATTACAAGCTTTGGAATCTGTGGTTGAACCTTGGTTTAAACCCTTAGCTTACGCCATTATTTTGTTACGACAAGAAGGCTATCCTTGTGTCTTTCATGCTGACTACTATGGTGCGGAGTATGAAGACTGGGGGAAAGATGGCAATCGTTACAATATTTTTATGCCGTCCCACCGTTGGATTATTGATAAGTTACTTTATGCACGAAAACATTATGCTTACGGGCCACAATATAACTATTTAGACCATTGGAATACTATTGGTTGGACACGCTTAGGTGATGAAGATCATCCTCAAGGAATGGCTGTGATTATGAGTGATGGTTCAGAAGGCGTTAAATGGATGGAAGTTGGTAAATCCAATACTAAGTTTATTGACTTAACTGAACATATCAAAGAAGCTGTATATACCAATGAATGGGGCTGGGGTGAATTTCGTTGTCTAGGTGGTTCAGTATCAGTTTGGATTCAAGCATAAAACATACTCTGAAGGCGAACCCGCTTATTAAAAATGACTTGTCCTCGCACAAGCTTTATTCACGCCTTGCGAGTTCCACCGAATATGAAATCAGCGCGTGAAGCAATTAGTTGGGTAAGTTGGGGAGTATATCCAGACCTTCACAAAGAAACGGTAAGTAACTACGCAAAATTAATTACAGTCATTGCGAGCGAAGCGTTCGCGGAGCGTCTCGTAGAGATAGCAATCCCAGCCCTTGCGATTGCTTCATTTCGCTTCGCTGCATTCGCAATGACATTGTGTAATTAATTGTGTTTACCTACTTATTAAGTCTATTTACATACTTCATCCTATTGAAAATGGCTTAATACTCCCTAACTCTTTTTAAAAAGGAAATAATTAATAATAAACATTCGACTGGATTTGATATTATATCAAGTTCGGGTGATTGCTTATAATAAAACTTCTCAATGTAGGTTGGGTTGAACGGCAGTGAAACCCAACATGAACAAGGATCAAGCGTTGGGTTTCGTTCCTCAACCCAACCTACAGATATTATAAGTATTTAACCGAACCTGATATTACTTGATAGGAGACTTTAATTGCACTTTTGATTGCTGCCACAATCCCAGACGCTTATTTTTAGCATTAGCTTCTGCAATTAAAAATTGGGTTTTGCTTTCGTAGCAATTCTGTAAAGTTTCTCGGTCAACGACAGCATTACCTGACTCTATCAAAAGCAGATTTACTGACCGATTATCCACATACACTTCCCCAACCGTGCGGCCATTTTCAAGCTGTTCTGTGCCTCTAATCACGACAGGAGTTTTAGGTGGTAGTAGCTGTTTTAACCTTTGTGTTGCTGCTAAAGTATACGCCTGTCCAGGCGCTTTTGGTGCATTAATACACGCTAGTCTAACTGGAATTGCTTGTCCAGCATTATTTTTAACCAAAATTGTATTTCCATCTGTAACACCAACTACTGTAGCTAGCACCAACATTAGTTCAATTAATTCCATCATTTTCTATGTAAGAATTTATGCATAAATATAATATTATTAGAGTACTGAACTTCCTAGTGTGAGTTAAATCACAAAAGGCTATTTACCTGATAAACGCTTTGTAATCTTCAATTAACTTTGCCAAGCGGGATGCAAGAAATGGGCTTGCATCCTGTAAAGCTTCATAAATCTGAATACCTTCTTCTCGATATCGAATAATTTTGTCTTGAGTCCAATAATGTGGTGGTGCTTGGAGATTGGTGATTCTATCTGCTAATTTTACCATCCATATTTCTTGTGGTTGCTCTTTTATCCTTTGTAAACTATCTGCCATTTGCAGATGTTTTGCTAAATTTTCATCTTTGGTCAGTGCAAGTACACCATTAGCTACTGATTCACCAAATTCGGTTTTTATCTCCTCAAATGTTGTATTAGTATCTTCGATGGTGTCATGCAAAATAGCACATTGAATAGCAAGATTTCCATCATGTTCTGTTTCTACGCTTAGGGCTGCAATTACTTCCATACTTACAAAATTCAGGTGCATGAGGTAAGGTATTTCTGAACCTGGCATTTTCTGACCTTGATGGGCGTGGGCTGCTTTCTTGAAGGCTTTAATGTAAGTTTCTTGTGACCAGTTGTTTGGGCTGAGTTGATGTTTTTCCATTTATCGATTTTTCTTATTAAGTGATGTAATACTGTATCTCGTAATCCTAAATTAGAATCACCGTAGCAGAAGAAGTGCTTAACCTTTTTTTAATTGGAGCGAAGCGACTTGACTTCAGTCTGCTCTATTTACGATGATGTGGTTAAGTTTATTTATATCTAAGTACTTACAAACTGAAAATTGCAGTAGTTTTTTTAGTAAATGTATAATATAAAACATTTTAAAGGGAAATAACTATGACAGTCAATCTACAAGGAATATTACAGCAACCAGGACAAGGTTCTTCATACTGGGTACTTGGAGATTTGTATACCTTTAAAGCGGTAGGTGAAGAAACTGGTCAAGCTTATGCTCTAATTGAGATTACTGTTCAACCACAGAACGGGACACCTCCCCACATTCATAGTCACGAAGACGAAGCTTTCTATATTCAAGAGGGAGAATTGGAATTTCAGCTTGATGAGCAGATTCTTCTAGCAACCCCTGGAACCTTTCTCCACTCTCCCAGAGGTCAACTTCACAGATTTTTAAATATCGGTACAAAGCCAGCAAAATTACTTTGCTGGTTCACACCAGCAGGGATAGAGAAGTTTTTCATGGAAGTAGGTGTGCCAGTTTCAGACAGAATGCAATTACCTAGCGTTAGTCCCGCAGATATGGAAAAAGCGGTGGCTGCTGCTTCAAAATATGGTGTGGAAATTATTCCGCCGTCTGCTGCATCTTCGCAGGTGTAAGAGGGTGTTTGAAAAGTCTAATTTATTACTCACCGGGCGACTGGAAGTCGCGGCTACACAGTCAAAACCCACCTCCGTGGGTTAAAATCATTGATTTTTTCTTAGTCCACGGAGGTGGACTTAGTAGCGAATTCTATTCGCCTAAAACTTTTCAAACAACCTCTAAGGTAATATAACTACAAGCGATCGCAGTTAAACACCAAACAACAGTGCTAGAAAGTCCCAGAATAGCGATCGCTAACTAAGCTAATCATAGAGAGTTCCAATATGAAAACGCTTAAACGCTCTCGCTGCTTCAGGAATTAGCTCAATATACCAATATCCATTGATTTCATCTGCGAACCAACTAATTATTGCAAGTGCTGGTTGCCCAAATTCATCATCTTTTACCCCAAAAAATTTGCAGAACTTTTCACCTAAATGACCAATTTGGCCAGAAGAGTCACCATCATATCCGGCCGCTTCAGATAATTCCCAAGTGCGTAATCTGCGATTGTCTTTCATAAAGTAACAATGCTGATACAACTTATTCAAGATAGCTTTGTGTCCCGGAGTTAATTCTTCATAAATTGAGTGGAATGCCTCTAAATATTTTTCCTCTGAAGGAATATAACGTTCAATATCTTTCAACACTCTATTCTTCCTCTTTTGATTTGAAAATTCGCTGACAATGAGTAAATTATTATAGTTTTCCCTCCCTAATTCGTTGCTACAGCGTACACACAGGTCTTTTAAAGTTGCTGCGTAACGTAGGGTGGGTTAATTTTTGTATGTCGATGCAACAAAGATGCAGGTCGATGCAACAAAGATGCAGGTCGATGCAACAAAGATGCAGGTCGATGCAACAAAGGTGCAGGGCGATGCAACAAAGGTGCGAGTCGATGCAACAAAGGTGCAGGTCGATGCAACAAAGGTGCGAGTCGATGCAACAAAGGTGCAGGTCGATGCAACAAAGGTGCAGGTCGATGCAACAAAGGTGCAGGGCAATGCAACAAAGGTGCAGATCAAGAGACTTGTGTGTACACTCTAGCTAATTCCTTGAGGGTGGGTGCTTCTCTAATAACGTTAAAGATAAAAAACCGTTTAGAGGAATTTTAGCTTCTACTTGCAGAAATGTCTTACTAAAGATACTTGTATTTAATATTACTTAAAACAATGTATTTTATTTAACCGCGATCGCCAGTTAAGATTTTAGAACTCTTAATACCATTCTCAGCACACTAGAGGATTCATAATCGATAATCCAAATATTGATCCCAAGAAAAAGTGTTGAGTTATGTGTATAGAATTTGGGCGGGAAATCTGCGGCAATCTTGACACGGCAGAGTCACGGGAATGGTTAGTTACTAATGGTATTGGTGGTTATGCTTCTGGAACTGTGGCTGGTTTATTGACCCGTCGCTATCACGGATTACTGGTAGCAGCATTGAAACCACCTTTAGGTCGTACCTTAATGCTGACAAAACTAGATGAAACTGTCCTGTATGACAATCGCTCTTATTCTCTAGACAGCAATCGTTGGGCAGATGGGATTGTCAGCCCTCACGGTTATCAAAATATTGAACGTTTTTCTCTGGAAGGTACAATTCCCTTATGGCGTTTTGCTGTTGCCGATGCCTTACTAGAAAAACGGGTGTGGATGCAACAAGGTGCTAACACAACTTATGTGCAATATACTCTGCGGCGTGCCACACAACCTCTGAAGTTGACGCTCAAAGCAATGGTAAACTACCGCGATTATCACAGCGATACCCAAAGTAATGATTGGCAGATGTCTGTTGAGCAGGTGGAACAGGGGATTTGTGTAACTGCTTATCCGGGTGCTGTACCACTGTATCTACTAAGTGATGGCGGTAGTGCATCTGTTGTCCACGATTGGTATTATGGCTTTGACCTGGCTGTTGAACGCTATCGAGGATTGAGAGATAGAGAAGACCATCTCCACGCTGCAACTTTTGAGGTTACACTGAATCCTGGGGAAGCGATCGCATTTGTAGCCAGCACAGAAAAACAAGCAAATCTCAATGCTGAAGCTGCGCTGAAGTTACGTCGCGCTCAAGAACAGAAGCTAACAGGATTTTGGAATAGTAACCGACCTCTCAAGACTAAAGAATCACCTACTTGGATTAAGCAACTAATATTAGCTGCTGACCAGTTTATTGTTGACCGTCCAGTGTCAGAAGACGCTAACGGCAAAACTATCATCGCTGGTTATCACTGGTTTAGTGACTGGGGACGCGACACCATGATTAGTCTACCTGGTTTGACAATTTCCACTGGTCGCCCAGAAGTAGCACGCTCAATTCTTCGCACCTTTGCTAGATATGTAGACCAAGGAATGCTGCCGAATCGCTTTCCCGATGCAGGTGAGCAACCAGAATATAATACAGTCGATGCCACTCTCTGGTATTTTGAAGCAGTCCGCGCTTACTACAGCGCTACGGATGATGATAATTTGCTTGCTGAACTATTTCCCATACTTGCAGACATCATTGATTGGCACTGTCGCGGTACACGCTACAACATCCATCTTGATGCGGCCGACGGCTTACTTTATGCAGGTGTTGCAGGTGTACAACTAACCTGGATGGATGCCAAAGTTGACGATTGGGTAGTTACGCCCCGAATTGGCAAACCGATTGAAGTTAATGCCCTCTGGTATAATGCTTTACGGACAATGGCCAAGTTTGCCCGTCACCTTGGTAAACCACACCAAGAATATGAGGCAATGGCAGACCGGGCTAAGTATAGATTTTCTCGCTTCTGGAATGAGGAGACAGGTTATTGTTATGACGTTCTAGACAGTCCTGATGGTGATGATGCGGCGTTGCGACCTAACCAAATATTTGCTGTTTCGCTACCAGAAAGCCCACTAACACCTGCCCAGCAAAAGAGTGTGGTGGAAACTTGCGGGCGATCGCTGCTAACTTCTTATGGGTTGCGATCGCTTGCTTCCGACCATCCCCAATGCCAGGGTAAATACGGTGGTAATCAGTATCAAAGAGATGGAGCTTATCACCAGGGGACAGTTTGGGGTTGGTTGTTGGGGCCGTTCGTTTTAGCCCACCTGCGCGTCTACAAAAACCCTGAGCAAGCTCGTCAATTTTTAGAACCAATGGCTAATCATCTTACTGCACACGGTCTTGGTAGTCTCAGCGAGATTTTTGATGGTGATGCCCCGATTACTCCACGGGGATGTATTGCCCAAGCGTGGACAGTGGCAGAAGTTTTACGTGCTTGGTTGGCGACAGATAATTGATGCGTTTACCTGTTACCCCACCCAAAGTTGAGTAAAACAGCTACCCATCAGCAATTTCTACGATCCGCTTAGTTCCATCTTTACTCTCTATTACATCTACAGAAAAGAATTGACTTCCAATCCCTTTTGCACATTCTTTAAGGATCTCTGGCAATACTGTTCGGTTAACGCAAGAGACGCGATGAATCGCCGTCTCTACAATAGTTGTTTTTTCGTCTTGACGGCGATTTATCGCATCTCTGACTTTTCCTGTTAAGTCTCTTTTGCAAGCTGCCAACCTTGACAAAGGTCGTGCAATTTTAACCAGCCTCGCCACAGCACCTGGATACCAATAGGGGTTTTATGTCGATGTTCTAAGTAATATCATGTCCGGCAGATTAATTGTGATATGTCATTGCGAGCGAAGTGAAGCAATCGCAAGGCTTTTGGGATTGCTATCTCTACGAGACGCTCCGCGAACACTTCGTACCCTGCGGGAACGCCAAGGGCGGTACGCAATGACAATTATTTAACCGGACACGATATAACATTCTGGTTAAACTCAAAGCAGTAGCAAGGGGTGCAATACCATTTTTTGACACAGAAATACTTAATGTTTGCAAGGATAAATTTAAATTAACCTAACGTTTCAAACGTTTAAAACGAGTTAATCTTAGGAGTAGTTGACAACAGAAAGTTTTGAATGAAGTTGCCAGACGATAACTTTTGCGGAGCATATTTAAGGTCGAGTATGGCACACGCAATCGAAGTGGGCGCAACACAGGACGATATAACCAGTAATAAGCTTTTTTTAAGTGATTCCATTTTGAACAGGCTTCTGGATGCAGAAAATCTGAAATGTCTACAACTAACCCTCTACTCTGATGCATCATCACATTACGACCGTGGACATCATGAGGGTGGAGTCCGCGACTTATAGCATAGTCCAAAGCTTTATCGATATCCCGTATTACCTGCTGAGGAATTGGTAAGCCCAAGTGCATACAATCGTAGAGAGTTGTTCCATAAAGCCGTTTCAAAATTAGAAAGCTATCTTTGGCGTACAAACACTCAGAAAATGCCGGATGAAAACCTAAACGACGGTAGACTTCTACTTCCTCTTCAAAGCCTGGTCGTCCTGGGGCATAAATTTTAACTACACACTCTGGGTAATCGGGGTGATAAACTACTGCGGCATAATTTCCTTTCCCAAGCAGTCGCCAGGGTTGTGGAAGATAGCCGACCTGAATGGGATTACGGGGATTAACACTTTCAATTTGTAATCTAGGCAATAGTTCTTGATAAATGCTTCTGACTAACTGTTCTGGGAGCAATTTGTCCATACCGGATAAGTTTCTGACACCAAAGAACAAGATAAACTACTTGATTTATCTCAACTATTACGGCAACAGTTGGAATTGAGCTTAATTTTGAAATGGCAATCCCTATATTGTGACAACAGAGCTAGGAATATGAACCATCGTGGATAACTGGCATAATCTTAACTGCGATCGCTGGAGCTATCATCACCGCTATCTTGATTTTCCAAAGAACTAACTAGCTTTCCATCGCGCTTACCGAAGAATGGATAGCTACCCAACCGGCAGATGAGGACAGTATTATTGATTGTAATTCCCGATTACGTGAGGCAGCCACACACTTACTTTAGAAATTTTGCTGTTATCTCAATTATCAGAATTTTATACTGTGCATTTATCTGCTTATATCCAAGTAATTTAGACGGGAGCAAAACGATCGCGTCCAATGTGAACTTCCCACTCCACAACTCTAGCAGAGTCCGCTAGCATACCGTCTCGCGCACGAGGGCTACTGTTTACAACAGCTTGAGCCTGTTCAAGATTCTCTGCCTGGATTACCCAAAGCCCAGTTCCATCATGGGGAGAAAACGGCCCACAGCACAGTAGTGTTCCTTTCTCATGTTGCTCATTAAACCAAGTGAGTTGATTTTGGTCATGCTCTGGGTGAGCCAATTTATAGTCGTAGTACTCTGGAACGGTTGCAACCACAACGGCAAAAAGTTTAGACATAATGCTCTAGTTGGTGATTTGAGATGATGTTCAAATTGTATGATCTGAAATAGCGATTGTATGAACGCCAGTGTATGTTCAAAAATCAGTGTTAAATCTGCCCTAATCTACAATCCCATATTCTTGTTCAATAAAACCTAATAGTTTTTCCTCAAACTCAGTCAAATACGGGCGATTCAGCTTTCCCAGATTGAGAAATCAAGAAATTTGCACTTTTTTAAGATTTTTAGGTATAGTTATTGACTATGAATATATTAAAATACCCAGTTAACTTTGCTTCCTTTTGTGTTGTCGCTTGTATTATCGCTTCTACAGCTACGGTAATTGCTCAACCAAAATCTTCACAAACCAATTCGGTAATAAAACTAACACCTACTCAGTTAAAAATTTTGCGATCGCTAGGGTTAAAAGTAGCATTACCAAGCTACATACCCGCGAATTTTCGTGCCGACAAAGTATTAGTTGAGGCTGGGCGGGAAAATGTTGATGGCTTGCGTTACTTAGTTGTTTACCAAAATTTAAGTGCAGATAGATGCTTTGCGATTGAGTCAACATCTGGTGGTATTGGCGACTTGCCTTCTGGGTCGCGCAGTTATCCAATAAATTCTCCAATATTTGGAAAAAGCGTTTTGGAGCTAGGATTATACGGTAATGCCAAACAACCAACATTGCTATCGCAGTGGTTGGGTTCGCAAAATGGCCCTTTTTACAGATTTGTTGGTACGGGAGTAGTACCAGAATTGTCTAATTGTAGTAACCTTACTCCCCAAGAAGCAGTCAAAGTTTCACAGTCGATTCGATACTTCAATTAATCTACTGCGGCTACTAACTAATTGCCTGGACTTAATATGATTCATTGATTAACTACAAATTACGAATTATATTTAAACCCAAAATGTAACTTTTACTGATTGATTTGGCAATAAACGCGGATCTTCTCCACGAGATATCGCTGCCATAATTGACTCTACAAATATATGAATTGTGTCCGCAGGCGTATTATAAAATTGTGTCCCGTATTTAGCGATCGCTTCCCCCTGAATACCCAAAATTTCCACGTCTTGGCGGATAATGTGTTGAGCAGTCCACCGCACAAAGGGGCGTGCTAATTTATTCCAAATACCATAGTTGTAGGTGACATCGGTGTAAACCAGAGTTGAATTATCGGTTTCTGGAATAGATTGACTGGTAATGAATAAATGGCGATTATGTGCCATCTTATACTCTACAGAGGTAATGTTTGGCATATAAAAGCGATCGCTATGTTTAATCTCTGCACCCTGCAAATTCAGAAAACGGCTGTACCATCCCAAATTACTGTTTTCGTTGCGATACTCCACCAAAACCGAACCATTCCAGCGTTCTACAGTCATCTCTAACTTCTGTTGGCGAGAAGTACGGAAAACCCCAGGATGAACAAAAGCCGTATGGGGAATATCAATAAAGTTCTCCGCACAATTAGTAACATTGTTAGCAAAACGGTTAATTACCCGCACCGTCTCCCATTCCGTTTGTCCGTAGTGAGGCATAGAAAAGGGTTCAAGATCAACGCTTGGGGTATCAGCTAACCGCACATAAACATAGCCATCCTGTTCTTTGGTAGCGTAACACTTGGCTCGACGCTGTGGCGAAGGTTTGAAATCATCTCCTTCGGCTGGAACAGCAATGACATTACCAACCCTGTCATATACCCAACCATGATAGGGACATTGTAAAGCACCGTTACAGATTTTACCTGATGACAGACGGCTATTGCGGTGTAAACAGCGATCGCGCAAAGCTACGGGTTGTCCATCTTCACCCCGAAATATCGCTAACCATTCTCCTAAAACGGTGCGTGGTAATACCTTGTTAGGTTGTAACTGTTCGCTGAGTGCGACAATGTACCAGAAATCTGCAAATTGCATAGTGGGTGGGAGCGATCGTATTTAAATTATGGCAATGTCTCAAGCAAACATTGCTATTTCAGCGTTATTTGTTTATTCACGCAAGTTACCCGGACAAATCCTTTGAGTAGGTTTACATTGGATATGTATTAGTTAAATTCAGGATGTATGTTAACCCTTAAAGCAAATAGTCTCAATTGGGCTTTGGAACATGCGCTGAGGTATGGTGATACTGATGTGTTTCCACTTCCATTTGAGTATGATTCTATACAACATGATTGGACTGAGCTTCGTACATGGTTGGAGGGACACAATATTCTTGAATGGCAAGTACGCCCACATCGTACTCTACTCTCGCCTAAAGCTAAACATGGGTTTAGGGTGATAACACAGCTAGACCCACTCGATTTTCTTATCTTTGCTGCTACTATCCGAGAAATTGCGCCCGATATTGAAGCAAGTCGAATTCCAGTCAACCAGAAGATAGTTTTTTCATATCGATTTGCAGCAGGAACAGATGGTCAATTATTTGACTCTAATATCGGCTATGAAGCATTTTTAAACCAAGCTCGATTTATATTGCAAGATAATGCAATAAACTTTGTCACTATTACTGACATTGCTGACTTTTACCCACGCATATATCACCATCGTTTAGAAAATGCCCTACAAAGCACTACTAACCGTCAGTCTCATGTTAAAGCAATAATGCGTCTCTTAGCTGGCTGGAATGGAACAGAAACTTTTGGAATTCCAGTTGGCAATGCTCCATCACGTTTACTTGCTGAAATAACTCTCTCAGATGTGGATGAGGCTCTTCTTGCAAACAGAGTGCGCTTTATTCGCTTCAATGATGACTATCGAATT
This sequence comes from Nostoc sp. UHCC 0252, assembly GCF_034931145.1. Classification (NCBI taxonomy): domain Bacteria; kingdom Bacillati; phylum Cyanobacteriota; class Cyanophyceae; order Nostocales; family Nostocaceae; genus Nostoc; species Nostoc sp. UHCC 0252. Next base: position 93,391 of record NZ_JAYGHE010000021.1, read on the forward strand.
TTTACACAAAGTTACGCAGAGGCTTACCGTCATCTCGCTTTTCTAGCTGATGTTTTGTTTCGCAATCACGGTCTTACACTTCAGCTGCAAAAAACTAATATTCTTGAGAAGAACTTATTCATAAACCGCTTTTTATCATCACCAGAAGACCGTGAATTAGATTCTTTGAAAGTAGGCTTCAAGCGCCTTATCACTGAGCTAGGGTTGGCCGATCCGTATGAAAGAATTAATTATGATGATTTAACTCAATCTCAACAGGAACTGATTAACTCTCTAAATCTTGTCAAACTGTTTCGTAATGAAATTGATGTTGATGGTGAGCCAGATTTAATGCTCATTAGATTTGTGTTACGGCGAATGGGTCAACTTGGGGATGCTTCGATAATAGACGACGTATTAGATAATTTGGAAGTCCTACATCCTGCATTTCCAGATATTATTCAGTACCTCAAAAGGCTTCCTCATCTATCAGATGAGCAACGTAGTAGCATTGGAGCAAAGGTCATCGACTTGTTAAAAGATTCAATTATTAGCGAACTTGACTATCATAGAATGTGGGCCCTGGATTTGTTTACCCATTCAACTGAATGGAACAATCAGGATAAATTTTTTGAATTACTCGTATCTGCAAGAGACACTTTGAGCAAACGGCAACTGATCCTGGCAATGGGAAGAGCATCACAACGTCATTGGTTTCAGTCACAATGGCGTAGTCTGTTTGATGAACCTCATTGGTCGCGTCGGGCTTTGCTTGCAGGAGCTAGTTGTATGCCTGGTGATGCGCGAAAGCATTGGTATCGGTCTGTTGAGGCTAGACTTGATCCCCTTGAAAGGGCTGTAATGAAGTGGGCAAGGCAGTATCCGTTTGGTATTTAAAGTTCCTGCCGCATAAAAATTACTCTAATGTATAAACCACCATAACCAACACTGCGTATGTAGAAAAAGTTTCATTCTTCACCGCCCTCAAATGCTGCCAATATCTCATCTGGTAAAGGAGCGTTAAAATCCTCTGGCAGCACAAAACGCTCTTTATCCTGTCCTAAACTATCGCGGCGATTTGATGAAGTGCGAAACGGAACTAACTTCGCAATGGGAATGCCTCGATCAGAAATAATGATTTCTTGTCCATGCTCTACCCGCAACAAAAGCTGTGAGAGATTCGTTTCAGCTTGATGGATATTTACAGTTTCCATGATTTTATTTAAGTCTCTAAATTGAGTTTAACCAATTCATCCTTCCATTAACCATTACTGTGAAAGAAGCTTTCTGAATTCGCTTTTAGTGGGTACAAATACAACGTTCTTGGTTAGAAGGAAAACTGATTGTCAATTTGATATGGTCAATATCTAACTTGCTAGAGACATCGAAGATTTTAAATATAGCTCGATTTCCACAGCTATAAAGTCACTAAATGTATCATGACTTTTGACAAAATAAGGCTCTTGCTGACCTTCGCAATATGAGTAAGTTGGTGGGTTATCACCTTCTGAAAGCCTGAAAAAGCTAAACTGATAACCCTGGTGCATAAAAAATACAAAAGCATCCTCTGGTAAAGCTTCAGGAAAATCATTTTCTACTAAAAGTTGTTTAGCCCATTCTTGAATTTGCGGTAGATGCTGATAAAAGCAATCAGAGCCACGCAAAAACTTACCTGCACCATGCCCCATCATCTTGAGAAAGTCTCTGTAAATACTGGGCAAAGTAATACCTTGTTGTTGTTCAAATTGAATTATTTCCAAATCTGAACATGGCGAAAGCTGATTATCGTTAAAAATAAGCTGAAGTGGTTCGGGTAAATTGCGAATTGACATTTATACCGACTCCTTTACGCAATGTTTCCGTGATGTACATTTAGCTGAATGTTCGGGAAAGTTTGCCTAAACTGCTTAATGACATACTCACACGAATCACATGGCTCTCTCTCGGTGAATAACTCAATTTTACCCTTTACTTCTCTATTATTTGTATATTTTTCAGCGATCGCTTCTAATATTTTGTACTCTGAATCTAAGTCTCTTCGATGTCCGGTAACTTCAAAGGTTTTAAACATCGGTTAATTCGGTAAAACAACCGCTCCCTCTCGCAATAGCTTACCACTAAAGGCGAATAGCTCGGTAAGCGTCTCATCTACCCATACTCTAGCAATAGCAACATTTCGGGCTGGTGCTGGCACGTTACAACTTTTACGAATTTCTGCGACGCGCTTTAACCAATCCATACTTGCTCTTTTAGTAGTTTTTAAATCACCATCTAAATCTTACGAATTTCAAGATTACCTGTAACATCAAGCTGACAAGCTAACCGCGCATTAGGATAATTAGCTGCTAATGTCTCTAACATTTCCTGTTCATCAGGTTGTGGAGGAGGAATATCACCAATAACCTCAACCAAACAAGTGCCACAAATTCCAGTCCGACAACCAAATAAAACAGGTGAATTCTGAATTGTGAGATGTTCAGACAAACTTTGATGACATTCCAGAGTGATAGGAATAAAATCACTTCCTGGAAAGGATATCTTACAAAAGTCAGCCATAATACGCAAAAATATTACCTAAACAACACTCTTCCATTCCTCTCTGTGCCCTGTGCCGGGAGCATCCACTTTTGGCAGAAACATTCAAATAGCAAGTAAACCATTGAGATAAGCACAACGAACAGAGAGGATTTGATTAACACTATCAACATTCCACTGTCCACCAGAAATTTTAATCCTAGCTCCAATCTGTTTAATAGCAGACTCAACGGCACCAGAACCAATAGAACAGAGTTGTTCCGCTTGGTAATAGTTATAGTTGACAATGCGAGAGCGATGTTTGTTGAGATAAGCGATGAAATTCTTAGCTTGTTTGCCTCGGCAATGATGAAATAAAGCCTGAGTTTCTGCTACTTGACCCTGCCACAAAAGAGTTTCAGCAGTTTTGAGCCGCTTTAAAGAACCACCCACTTTGTAAAGATTTTCTTTGAGATGATACCAATCTAATATTTCCCAACGCTCAAAATGCTCACTTTTACCAAACTCTTTGACTAAATTCCACACTCCATCATGACCATCCCCTAAGCACACTAACGGATTAACCAGATGCTGGCTATTGACATAATCAATT
>NZ_JAYGHE010000022.1:0-29915 GCF_034931145.1 Nostoc sp. UHCC 0252
CTTACCCCGATTCCGCACCCTGAAGTGTCATACCTCAAGAGGTGACAAAGAAGTTATAAAGTAGGCTGGATAGGATTCATAGCTCGTAGACCTTGCCGAAAATAAGGTAGTTTACTGGGCTTCAAACGGCATAAATTCATGACCTAAACCAGTCCAAAAGCTCCATCGCTCCCAGCCAAAGCAACCATATAAAACAACCCAAATAGATGGCATAAATAACTACTTTCCGCCCTCCAATATCAATGTAGACTCAGCAGTACGCCCAAATTCTTCTGGTGCATATTGCAGGTGAACTTCTGCACCGGGCCAGGAAAATGTACCAGGGGTAACAGAACGGACTAAGTAATGTAAACTATAAACTCCTGGTTCCAGGTGGTCAGCATAGGCGATAATGCGATCGCGGTACACATTCTTAAACCCAAGTTCCCAGCTATCGGCTTTTGCTTGTAATGCAGCCGTGGTAGTTTGAAAACTCGCATCCACCGCCTCAAAACCTGCTGGTAAAGGATCTTTAATTACTATATGATCCACCGGGCGATCGGCGATGATTTCTAAGCCAATATCAAACACCTGTCCAGAGGTTAAAGTCAAGGGTTTATCGAAAGCGTAAATCCCCGTTTTTTGTAAAACTTTCTCTTCATTTACTTGACTAATTCCTCGCGTTATGCGTAACCCGTTAAATCTGCCTGGTTGATTCCCTTGCAAGCGATAATTATAAGCAACCAGATAGTGTAAAGTGCCATTACCTGCTTTTTCCAGCGTTAAATCATTACGCCCACGAGGTAATAGATTCATCGGCACAATTAGTTGTAAGCTAGGATTTTTGTAGCCATCAAAACGATTTTCTCCTAACTTATTACCAGCTAATTGCACAGTAGCAACAAAATTCGGCGGTGTGGGTTGCAGTTGGCTGTATTCTACCAAAGCTGTTAGTGCTTGGGCATTATTATAGTTAGTTTGCCATGTGCCATCCCGTCGCAATGCAAGAAGACTTTGGAATAACTTATCTATAACTTCGGGTTTACTTTTCTTGGCAATAAATAAGCGTAAAGCCTGCGCTTGCGTAGTCGTAGATGAACTCATCCATCCCCAACTGCTGGGTAAACTCACAACTGCTGTGCGGCCAGTTTCAGAGATATTCTGTTGCAGCTTGTTGACTAGTTGTTGAGATTCATCTTGCCATTCTGGGAATTGAGATAAATATCGCGCTAGTTTAATTTGAGTTACTAAATCAAAATTATTGCGCTGTTCATAAATATCTGCGAGAAAAGTGTTGCGTTTATCTCCTAAATCTGATAGGGCGATTAAAGCATTAATTTGCAGTTGCCTTTTACAGAGTAATTGTTTACAAAAATCGTATTCTCCAGGATTCGCTAGAACTTTTTGTAGATAAGTTTTGAGGCGAGACAGCATTCCAGAATCGACTAAATTAGGGAATATCTGACTAGCTTTAGCCAAAGATTCACCCGCATAAGCAGAAACCCAAGGGTCAGATTTTTCCTGTCCGGGGAAAGCAGCAAAACCACCATCGGCTATTTGGAGTTTTTGTAATTGTTCGATTGCTAAATTAGCTTGTTGGCTAGGATTAAATTCTGCAAAGGTTTGGCCATATTTTTGGGCGATAGTTTGCAAATTAGCCGCAATCATTAATTGACTTACAGCAGGTTCTGTAAACGGCAAATCATTATCTTTTAAAACCTGCTTTGCTGGTGCTTGAATCTCCGGTATTAAAGTACTCGCCAACTGAATATCTAAACCTCCCGCATCAGGGAAGGTATTTTTATCAACATTCAGAGGAATTTTCACCTGTTTTTCAGTGACACCAGTTTCAACGACTTGTTCTGTAATTTCAATTGGCTTAATTTCTAAAGGTAATTCAAAAGCATCTGCGGCTGTACCATTTAGCTGAGTGGTAAAGCGAACGTTACCAACTCCGACGCTATCCGCCACCATTGGAAAGCGATAAGCATGAGTTGCAGATTCAGCTTTGGTTTGCAAAGCAGTAGTTGTGGGGTTTTTGTCAGCAAACTTCACATTACCGCTAAGTTCGCCATTAATTGAGAGATTTCCTGTATTCCCGGTGTTGTTGGTGACGGATAAACCAGCAAGAATGCGATCGCCTGGACGGGCAAACTGTGGCAAGATGGCATTAGTTAGCAGTGGCTTGGTGGTGATAAACGTCGCGTCCCCATTCCCGAAACGCAGATTTCCATCAGTGGCGACAGCCATCACCCGCCATGTAGTTAAATCATCCGGGAGTTTAAAAGTTATCTGTGCATTACCATTTGCATCAGTGAGAACAGAAGGGTTGTAGTAAGCTAACGCTTTAAAATCGGTGCGAGTGCGAGTATTAGCTGCACCAGTTGAGAAACCACCACCATAACCCCAACCTTTTGGTTTAGCTACATCTTGCGGTTGTAATATAACATCCGCGCGATTATCGTTAAAGCGGGTAGATATTGTCTGTTCTGCATAAACCGTATCCACCAAATCTGGCGGACGATAACCAGAAAGTTGTAACACCGCTTCATTTACCACCATGACTGTAAACTGTCCTTTGGTGGGATTTCCTTGATTATCCTTCAGTTCCAGTTGTACTGTTTCTTCTGCGCCAGGTTCTAATGATGCTTGCACTGGTTTAACTTGAAGTTTTAAATACTTATCTTCTAAGTTCACTTTAAAAGGTGTAAAACCAATCTTCACCAAGTTATCTAAACTTCCTACTTCTACTTGGCTGATGGGTTTACCTTGCCTTACTAATACAGCTTCAATGGCTGCATTTGGCAGCATTTCTGGTGTAACTTGAAACTGAATTTGTGGTGCGCTTCCCTGAACTTTGGTAATTTGTTGATAAAGGGGTTTGTCTTTAATCACTGCAAAGAACAATTCTGCATCTGGATAGGGAGATTGAATTAGTACAGTAGCAGTTTCACCAGGTTTAAACTCTTGTTTATCTAGTTTAAGTTCTAAGACATCTTTTTCTTTCGAACCCCAAAATACAGGATTTTCTCCAGTTGCCCAAATTTGTAAATCTGTGGCACTTAATTCAGATTTTGCATCACTAAAATTAACTCTAATCCGGTATGAACCAGATTCCGGTGCTGTCAAACTTACCGATTGTGGATTACTAGCAGATGTAATTTCTGCTTGTCCGACTGTTTTATATTCAACTTGATTTTTTGCTGTTCGGCTACCTTCAACTAATTGAGTGACACTGCTGTATTTAATCTCTTGTAATTCCAGGCGCACTTGTTGACCGATTATCGGTTTTCCTGTAGGGTCGGTAACAATCACATCAATAGGAAAAGCTTTACCAGCATCAGTAATGAAATTACTTTTTAACCCAATGAGACGATTACTTGGTAAGGCTGTAAAAGTTTTGGAATTTGCTACAGACAGATTAGAAACATCTGCAACTTGCACATCTACTTGGTAAGTCATTGGATATGGTAAATCATTAGCCACACTCACAGTTTGACTACTTTTACCATTAGCATCTAGTTGGGCATTAGTTTGCAACACATCACTAGAGATACTAGGAGATTCTTCTGGCCATAACCACTGCCGACCAAAAGTAAATTCATCCCAACCTTTGGGAATAAAATTAGCCTGTTGACGAGTAATAAAGTATTTTGCTTCTCCACCTTCTACAGGCGCACCAAATAAATAATTACTGGTAGCATTAATATTAACTTTATCGTCAATATAAGCAAATTCTTTATCTAAGTTCAGTTCGACTTTAAAGTTGGGTGGCTTAAACTCAGCCACCCGAAATTCACCAGAAAGTTCTTGTCCATTTTTACCCTTAGCTTGGATTGTATGGTAGCCTAAGCGCTGAGTAGTTTTGATTGGCAATTCCAGAGAAAACGTACCAAATTCATTTGTAGTTTGCGTACCTAAATTAGTCTTTTGCCCATCAGGATTTACTAAAGTTAATTGGTAAACGGCATTTTTATCTTGTTGAATTGTGCCATTTTGCAAGAAGCCAGCAAAACCAGTAAACCAAGCTTTTTCGCCTGGTTGGTATAACTGTCTGTCTGAGAAAATTACCCCGCGTGATTCTGGCTTACTATCTTGCCAACCTGCATCAATACCATAGCCATAAACGCCGCTATATTCTTCAGTTCTAGCGAATGCCCAATCTTGGTTTTCACGGGCAATTACTAATAATTGTGGTGATTTGCTAGAACTTTCATTGCCAGAATAACACTGTTGTAATCCTTCACGGACAATTCTAAAAATTCCATTTTCATCTGTTTTACCCGTTGTACAAGGTACTGGTTCGGGGCGAGATTTTGCTTGTAATTTTGATTGATAAATCTCCACAACCGCCGCTTGAACAGGCGAACCATCTGTCAGATGATTGACGCGAATTAAGCCTGAATCAGGGAACCACTGAGTAAATACGCCCAAATTCGTCAATTCAACCAAGCCATAAGTGGTAGGTTCTCGCCACAGTTCTTTTCCATTTTCCTGATATTTATTAGTACGGGCTTGGACTCCATAAGCTAACATTCCCGTAGTAGAACTTATTTTTTCCCGCAGTGGAACAGCAATATCAACTGATTGATTCTTCTTATCTGATACGTTAAAACTTTGCCAATCAGAAGGTTTTGGCAAGAAATCGTTACTATAATTAAAATAAACTAAATCTGTTGGCTCAACTACTCGATAAGTTGCTTTGTATTTTGATTCTGGCAGGTTTACCGTACTAATATTTAACTGTAAATCTTTACCTATGGGAAAAATATTCAAATCTGATGGTACCCAGATATCCCCAGCTAAATCTCCAGTATCATATTTCAATGTTAGAGGTTTCCCCAAAGTCTGCCCAAACTTATCTTTGAGATTTCCGCCGATAGTAATTGTATAAGTTTGAGCAGGTTCTAGCGCATAAGGATTGATGCCGACAACTTTATCTTCATCATTAACTTGGAGAATTCTCGAAATGTCTTTCGGTGCTGGATTAATAGTAATACTTTCTTTGGCTGAATCTGGCAGTAAAACGTTATTAAATTCTAGCTGAGGACTGCCTTTAATAAATCTTCCAAAAGTTCCACCGGAATCTGGCTGTCCGTAAAAGTTAATTTTCTGGAATGCTAAAGGCGAATAAGTTACTAATTTACTAGCAAATTCTTTCTCTGTAGGGAGATTGCCATAAGCAGGACGTATTCCGGGAGAAAAGACTAGGCGATAAGGGGTTGCCTTTTCGAGGTTTTGCTGTGGAATAAGATTATAAATCCAATTGCGGGCTGAAGGGTCAAATTTTTCTAAAGGATCTTCTTCGTTTTTTACTGGTTTTTCTTCTTTATTTAATTCGACTTTGAAGCCTACACCCTTATTTTTTCCTTCAGGAATTAACTGTAATTTTTCTTGTACAGAAGCTAAATTTAATTCTACGTTAGAAGTAAACTGTAGCTTTGGTTGTAAATCAATGGGTTCGATATCAGCCTTTTCAATAGGATTGACACCGGGTAAATTAGTCAGGTTGATAGATTCGGTATTGAAAGTCCAAGGTAAATCTTTATCTAATTGATGATTTTTTAAATCAGCTAAACCTGCTTTGAGAGTGACTTGAAATCTTGTCGCTATTGGCAATGCTTTCTCAGCTTGAAAACCTACCATACGCGGTGTTAAAAAGCGAAATTGACCAGGTAAAGGTGGCCAAAGGGCAAATTTTTCTAATATTTTCTGTTGTTCTGGACTATCAAGACTTTCAACTGGAATTAAAGCTTCTTTAAAACGGATGCGAATTTGATTGAGAGATTTTGCATCACCAATGGGACTAATTTGTTCAATCCAGTCTGGTAATTTTGGTGGTGTAAGTGGGGATACTGCTGGGAGTTGTTCTTTACTTGAGTTGATACCAAAAAAATTACACCCTGTCATCGCTAACATGAATGTAAAGAGAAGAAGAAACTGTATTCTTCTCTTCTGGCGTGAGGAATGGCTAATTTTTTTTAACGTAGACGTTTCAGCTTGCCGCAGGCTACCACTAAGGATACGAAGTAAGCTAAGTAAGAAAGAGAGAATTTTATGGTAGGAACTGAGTAAAAATTTTATAATCATATTTTTTAGTAATTTAAAATAAAAAATTCACAATTTATAGCTAACAAAACTTTGCATACCTTATTAAATTGGCAATACCAAGACAAATAAAGGATGCTATATGATTATTTTTTACCTAGAGTTTGGATTTTACTATGTTTATTTACATAGATAACTAATTCTATGTGATTGTTCCTAAAAATCACTACAATTCTTAACTATGAATCAGTATTTAACTTCTGCAAATATTAATTTACATCTGCTAAGTTATTTCAAATAAATTATTAAGGATTTGACATATTTACTGATATCGATGTAATCACTGCGTCAAAATTAAGGTAGGTTTTCTTAACAGGGATTCCCTGATGAAACTAATTTTACGATCGCTACTCCAAATTAAGCAAAGTAGCAAAGTTATCCTAGCTGTGCTGGTAATCTGCCTGATTATACGCTTATTACCCTATTTTGCGCCCGTTCGAGCCGCAGATATTGCCCAAAATCAACTGGCAATGCAATTTAGCGATCGCAATGGTTTACCATTAGGAATATTGCTCACCCGTGACCAAGAACATACATCAGTAGTCGCACTAAGTCAGGTTTCACCCCAGTTTATCCATGCTATTTTAGCCGCCGAGGATGGCAGCTTTTACCATCACGGCGCGTTGGATATGAAAGCTGTTATCCGCGCCACCAAAGAAGCCATCCACGCGAAACGAATTGTTTCCGGCGCTTCCACTATTACTATGCAACTGTCGCGGATGTTAGATCCCGTCCCCCGCAGCTTTTCTGGTAAACTGCAAGAGATTTGGCTATCTTGGCGGTTAACAGCAGGGATGAATAAAGATGAAATTCTCTCTGCATATATTAATCGGCTGCCAATGGGCGGGAATATATATGGTGTAGAAGCAGCCGCACAGACTTATTTTTCTATCCCAGCAAGTGAGTTAAATCTTGCTCAAGCCAGTTTGTTGGCCGCTATTCCCAATAATCCCACATACTTTAACCCTTACGAACATTGGGAACGCTTAAAGCAGCGACAAAAATACGTCCTTAATCGGATGGTACAGGAAAAATATATTAGTGGTGCGATGGCTGCGCCAACGTCTTCGACGAACGCAGCCCGAACACAAACCGAAAAAGTTGTGTTTCAGACTCGCCCACGGGGAATTATCGCCGCACCACACTTTTTATTTTGGTTAGCCAATCAAATCTCCCCAACTCCCTTTGAAAAACAGAACTGGGGGGATAAATCCGTTATTCGCACAACTATAAATCGCCCTTTACAGCAGTTTGTGGAAGCACAGGTGCAGCAGGTAATTTCTTCCCTAGCCGCTAATAATGTTCATGATGCAGCTGCGTTGGTAATTGACAACCACAATGGTGAAGTTTTGGCTTATGTCGGTTCACCTGATTACTTTAATCAAGCAAAACTAGGACGCAATGATGGAGTGCAAGCGCTACGTCAACCTGGTTCTACCCTCAAGCCTTTTGTGTATGAATTAGCTTTAGAAAAAGGTTTAATTCGCCCAAATACCATTTTGGCAGATGTCCCCGCCCGTTATGCAATTCCTGGTGCGAGACTTTATAGCCCAACCGACTACACCGAACGCTTTCTTGGCCCAGTGCGGGTGCGAATCGCTTTAGCAAATTCGTTGAATGTACCCGCAGTGAGGGTTTTAGAAAAAGTAGGTGTGCAGACTTTTTTAGAACGACTGCATCAACTTGGGTTTGAAAATCTGAATCAAACCCCAGAACATTACGGTTTAGGGTTAACTCTCGGTAGTGGCGAAGTCAGTTTATGGGAATTAGCTAGAGCTTACGTTACTATGGCACGACTTGGAGATGCTATCCCTTTAGTAAGCAAATTTTCCGATTCTCCAATCCAAAATCCAAGTTGCGCTGAAAGCGCACCAAATATGCGATGTAAAATCCAAAATTCGACGACAATATGGCAATTAATTACTAACATCCTCAGTGATAATCATGCTCGTGCCACAGCGTTTGGTGTAAACTCTGTGTTAAATTTGCCCTTTCCTGTTGCTGTTAAAACTGGCACTTCTTCCAATTTTCGTGATACTTGGACAGTTGGCTTCACTACTGATTACACCGTCGCTACTTGGGTAGGCAATTTCAACGGGGAACCGATGCGACAAGTTTCAGGTGTGACAGGCGCTGCACCCTTATGGAATCGGATTATGTTACACCTGCACGAACATCAAGAACCAGCAGCTTTTCCGCCTCCTAAAGGTTTAATACAGTTACCTATTTGTGCAATTTCGGGATTACGGCCGACACCAGATTGTACTTCAGTGGTGCAGGAATATTTCTATCCACAAGATAAAATTGCCTACGAAGGTAACAATCAATTTAACTTACCACCAGAGTATAACGAGTGGTTGGCAAAACAGCAGCAATCGAGTCTTGTTTCTACCAATTTGAGAATTTTATCTCCCCATCATGGCGATTTATTTTTAGTGTATCCAGGTGAAGAAGCGAAGCAAAAACTCGAATTTAAGCTAGCAGGAAATAAATTTGCGCCTGTTGAATGGTGGCTAAATGGCGAAAAGTTAAATACAAATTCAGCTAATTCTTTATTTTGGAATTTACGTCCTGGTAAGTGGACTTTAGAAGCAAGAAGTGGTGAAATGACCGACAAGGTAAGTTTTCAGGTGGAATTAGCTAGGATTAAACCTACGCGTCGAGGATTTTCTATTAGTAATTCTCAGGTAAAGGAGAATCACCCATAATTATAATAGTAAGGGAATGCAGTGCTGGAAGGCATTGATTAAAAAAGGCAGGGATTACCTGCCTAGTTCCGTTAAACAGTTTGATGAGTAAACTATTGCAGATAAGCTTGACAAAGCTATTGCAATATTATGTCAAAGCTGTGACTACAAATAATCTATCTCTTCGAGTGATTATTTAAGTTAGACTATTAGCGTAGAGCTATGAATATTCCAGAAATGTAGGGGACGGATTAATACGGTTCATTCAGCTAAACTAAAGAATTCATATATTTGCTTACCGCGTCTGCTTGATAGGAATCTCAATCACAAACTCTGTACCCTTACCTGGTGCAGAAATACAGTTGATTTTTCCCTTGTGCTTATCTACTATAATCTGGTAACTAATAGATAATCCTAGCCCAGTGCCTTTACCTACAGGTTTTGTAGTAAAAAAAGGGTCAAATAATCGAGATTTAACTTCCTCTGTTATTCCTGGCCCATTATCTTTAATACTAATAATCACAGACTCTTCATTCTTCACTTGAGTATGGACAATAATAGAACTCAGGTTTTTTTTAAAGTTTCCTTTATGTTCATCCAAAGCATCAATAGCATTACTAAATATATTCATAAATACCTGATTTAATCCTCCTACATAACATTCAATAAGGGGCAAATTACCATAATTTTTGATTATTGCAATTTCTTGTTGTTTATGATTTTCTTTAAGACGATGCTGTAAAATTAATAGTGTGCTATTAATTCCTTCATGAATATCAACAGGTTTCATTTCTGCTTCATCAAGACGCGAGAAGTTCCGCAAAGTTAGCACAATCTCACAAATGCGCTCAGTACCAACTTCCATTGACGATAATATTTTTGGCATATCATCAATAATAAACTCTAAATCTATCTTATCAATCAGACTAGTTATTTCTGAATTGTAATTACAATTTTCTTGCTGATACAGCTTAATTAAAGTTAGTAATTGCTGACTATATTCTCTAATATGTATCAGGTTTCCATAAATGAAATTAACTGGATTATTGATTTCATGAGCAACACCAGCAACTAACTGACCTAATGAGGACATTTTTTCAGTTTGAATAAGTTGTACTTGAGTGTATTGCAATTCTTGTAGTGTCTGTTGTAGTTGAAGATTTTTATATTCTAATTTTGCCGTTCTCTCTGCCACTTGCATTTCTAACCTACAATTCGTTTCTTCTAAGGCAGCTTGAGCAATTTTTTTAGCTTTTAAATATTGTTGCAATAAATTCAGTACTAAAAGCCATGCCGGAATCAGCAGTGCTAAACTTATAATAGATTCTAAAACTGCCCAAAATATTCTTGTGTAATATTCATCAATCTTCTGCTGTAACTGAAGTGATATATTACGGTTCCTTTTGGCAACACCATCAGCATAAATACGCTTCTGAGTTTCATATTCTCTGCTAGAAAGTAGTTGTTGTGCTGCTCCTTTTTGATTTTTATTAACTAAATCAAAAGATTTATATTCCATTGTAACCAAAAGCTGATTAGCAGCATCAATTTTTTGGGTATTCTCATTTTGATATGCTTTAGGAGCCAGCTTAATAGATTCTTTAATAGCAATATCGAGTTGAGGCTCAAATTGGCGATATCGTTGTTCCCAAGCAGCGTTACCTGTAGCAGCATTCATGCGGGCTGACATTGTTAAAACTTCATCAAGATAAGTAATTTCATCACTCAGCATTTGTAGTTTAAATTCATGTTTAATAATATTATTGAAATTATAATATGCTTGCCAATTTAGCAAAATCTGAGGGATAAACAAGAACAATGTCAGCAGTACTGTTACAGTTACTAGTTGAGAAGAAACAAATCTCAGTTTGTAAGCTAGACGCATTTTATACTATTTTTTTAGATATATTATAATTGTGCATGGATTAAAATTAACACCTTTTTAAATATGATTTAATCAGTGTTAATACTAAATAAATATATTCATAGCCATATATTTATATTTTTTTATGAATATAAATATAGTAAAAGAATACTTTTTGAAGATGATGTATCGATAAAATTACAAAAGCGCTTTTCGGTTACTCATGTAAACTCAACCCTAATGAATATACTTTTCTAAAAATTATTAGAGCTAAATCTAGCTGAAAATATTTATCTAAATTAAGAGTCAAATAAGGAATCATCGGCTGATACAGATTGCTGCAATAGCTTTATCATGGTTTAGTTGATGGGCTTTTTACCACATTCCTGAATTCGATGAATGGGTTGTTCGATATGGGTAACGAGCTAGATGCCGAAAGGTGTCAAACTAAATATAAAGTTTATAGAAAAACCGCAAACTCAAACTATGACTCAGCAACAAAGCGATCTAGACAATAAAGCTGTATTTGAGCAGTTGTGGAGAATTACAAAGGAACTCTACCAAAAACTAGAAGCTCGTTTTCAGTTACATCCAGACCCTTCTGTAGAAGATTTACAGCAATACAGCAGTCTCAATGGTAATATGAACGGTTCGCTGACTGCTTTTTCTGGGGAAGAAATTGATTGGCTAGTGCATTCGTGGTTGGGAAACCCGGAAAAATCAAACTTTACCACCATGCGTCTCACCACTTGGTTGAAGTCACATATTCAGGTTCCTCATTTAGCTTTTGAGTTTGGCACACTTCCAAATGGAAATATTTTCTTTTATATAGATTACATTGCCCGAACTGAGCTTTTAACCGATTTGGCATATCTCGATCGCTATTATGAACCTGTTAACCAAACATTTTTGAAGTTACAGGAAGATTCACGCCTTAAGGCATTTACTAGCAAAAGCGTCTATATTCGCTTATTTCAATCGCCTGCTAGCTTGTGCTACACAGGCGCACCCACCTTGGAAACCCTCGAACTGCTTCGCACACTTGCACACGAAACCCTCGATCGCTGGCTAACTTGGGTAGATACAGCCGAACCCTTACCAGAAGATGCACGGGAAGCTTTGGCGGCTCGTGATTTGGCGCTGCGCCGTAGCAGTGCTGAACGTGATCCAGGTAATAAATTTGCCGCACAGATGTTTGGTTCTGAATTGACAGATAAACTTGTGCGATCGCTCTGGGGTGCTGTAGGCAGTAGGTATCATTGAGAAAACAGTGTACTAATGCGATCGCAGACTCTCATAGGTGAGTTCCGCATTTGACCAGTCAGTTTCTGCCAAAAATTCTCTAAATGTGGTCAGAAGTCCAGGAAACTCTTCTTCTCGTAAACGCCGGACATCGGCTTGATAACCTTGCTTGCGATACCACTGAATCAAATCGAACAGTTCTTTTTGCAGCAAGAGTAAGAAAATCCAAGCAGGTGTCTCTTTATGGACAACTTTTATCCCCTGCGCTTGAGAAAATGCCTCTGCCATCTGCTTCGGAGTCAGCACATCGCCAGCTAGCTCAATTTCTTGGCCAATATACTTGGTAGGATGTTCGATTACATAGGCAGCAACGCGGCCCATATCCTTAGTTGTAATTAAATGAAGGGGTTTATCTGGCTGAATTGAAAACGGGAAACTACCTTTAAGTATGGAAGGCCGCGTGTACTTCTTCCAAAACTCCTCCATAAACAAGCAGGCTCGCAACATAGTAGTCGGTAAGCCAGCTTCTTTGAGAATTTTCTCTACTTCATACTTTTGCTCAATGCGGGGGATTCCTGAATTTCTATCCGCTCCACCTGCGGAATTGTAGACAAAGTGCTTAATTTCAGCTTGCTTGGCAGCTTGTGCAACTCGTCTTGCCCTCTCCACCTCTAGCGGGTCGATTTTAGTTGAGTCCGCAGAAGTAGCGTGGCAATAAACAGCCGAAATTCCTGCAAAGGCTGCTATGAGAGAGGCTTCATCATCGAGGTTGGCTTTTACCAGTTCAACTCCGGCATCATTGAGCTTGGCAAGAGTTGGACGATTAAGGTCAATTTCTCTAGTGATGACTCGCAGGTTGGTAACTCCCTGTTCAAGAAATCCCTTGACGACATTTCCACCTGTGCCGCCAGTAACTCCGATGAGTAAAACTTTATCGGTGTTTGACTCTGTGCGATCGCGGAAATTTGACATTCTCTCTTCTACCTGGAGTTTTTTGTTTAAATTAAGTTTATCCAAAGACAGAAGAAGCAAACAATAATTGCAGAAGAATTCAGGAGTCAGAATTCTGAATTCTGTTTTGATAAGAGCTTAAACTTTCGGCCTCAGACTGAGGCATCGTATTCTATAAGGTAGTGAAAAAATTTGGATACAGCATGGCAGCATTTGCCGAGATTGATTTAGGAGCATTACGCCGCGATCGCCGCCAAGCAGGGGAAGAATAACTATTAATTATTGACAAATGACAAAACCAATAGAAGTCCGTAATCCCCGAACTGGCAAATTTGACTACGTAATTGTCCCGCCGCCCCCAAGGTTGCTGGCACAACAGTGTAAGCGATCGCGTCGGGCGCAAGTTCGCTGGCAACAACTGGGTTTAGAGGGGAGAATTGAAGCTTTACAACAGTGGAAACAAGCGATATTGTCAGGGCGCGATCGCTTAACGGAAGCTTTGGTAAATGATACGGGAAGATTATCAACCTCGGTATTAGAAATAGATTCCTTTCTCTCTAGCATTGATCGCTGGTGTAGATTAGCACCGGAATTGCTGCAAGACTCTGCAAAAAATACAGCAATTCCATTTATCGCCTTGCAACAAACATCTGTTCCTTACCCTCTAGTGGGGATAATTAGCCCGTGGAATTTTCCACTGCTGCTGTCAACCATTGATACCATTCCGGCATTGCTCGCGGGTTGTGCTGTCATTGTCAAACCGAGTGAAATTGCTCCCCGCTTCGTCGCACCAATGGCAACAGCAATCAACGCCGTCCCCAAATTGCGCGATGTCTTAACTTTTGTTGAAGGAGCAGGCACAACCGGATCTCTTTTGATTGACAATGTAGATTTAGTGTGCTTTACAGGCAGTGTAACTACAGGGCAAAAAGTGGCAGAAGCGGCTGCAAAACGGTTTATTCCAGCTTTTTTGGAATTAGGAGGAAAAGATCCTGCGATCGTTTTAGAATCAGCCAATTTAGAATTAGCAATCTCAGCAATCTTGTGGGGTTCCGTCGTCAACACCGGACAATCATGCTTATCAATTGAGCGAATTTATGTTGCTGAATCCATATTTGAAAAGTTTTACCATCAATTAGTAGCTAGAGCTTATCGCCTTGAGCTAGCGTATCCCACCGTTGAAAGTGGAGAAATTGGCCCCATCATTGCCGAAAGACAAGCAGCGATTATTAGCGATCATCTTTTAGATGCAGTAGAAAAGGGAGCAGTAATTCACTGCGGCGGTTTGATTGAAGATTTAGGTGGGGGTTGGTGGTGTCGTCCGACAGTTCTCACACAGGTTAATCATTCCATGAAAGTGATGACCGAAGAGACTTTCGGCCCCATTATGCCAATAATGCCTTTTTCCACAGTTGAGGAAGCAGTATCTTTAGCAAACGATTCGATTTATGGATTGAGTGCTGCTGTCTTTGCCTCGGAACCTGAAGCCTTAGAAATTGCCCAGCAGATAGATGCAGGTGCTATTAGTATCAACGATGCTGCACTCACCGCCATCATGTACGAGGGAGAGAAAAACGCCTTTAAATTTTCTGGTATGGGAGGCTCACGCATGGGTGCAGCCGCGCTGAAACGGTTCATGCGAAAAAAAGCTATTTTGATTAAAACTAATGATACTAATGACCCTTGGTGGTTTGAGACTGGGGAATAATCCCATCATCACTATGCAACTGATTACCGTAACTAATGGCGATCGCTTCTGCCACAGTTTCGTCTATGATAACCAAAGCATCTGGAAGAATTTTGATAGTTTTGATTTAGAACACAAGTCCATTCTTGCAGAACACAAGTCCATTCGTGCAGAACACAAGTCCATTCTTGCAGAACACAAGTTTGTTCGTTTACTTGGTCAGTGGTTTGGTATTGAAGTATGGCAAAGACAGCCAGCAATATGAGATGACCTCTCCCTCCCAGCCTCCCTCTCCGAAACGGAAAGGGAGGAGCAATGAAAAATTCAGCTTTTTACTCCCCTCTCCGTGTCGGAGAGGGGCTGGGGGAGAGGTCAGACAAGACTTGTCAAACTCACGTTATATCTAGAATTAGGAAGTTGTCTTCAAACTATTCAGAAAACCTATAGGTCAGTTTCTACAATAGCGTTACACTCTATAACGGACTAAGCCTTGATGTAGATCCTGTAGCGCCTGATGAACCTAGCCGATATCCTCAAAGACTCAAACTACAAACTGTCGCAGTTTACTGCGGCGGAAATTGAGCAGTTAGAGCAGAGCATTACTCCCAAAGCAACCAAAAGTGGCGAAGTGCCTTATATCGTTTGTTTGGTGCGTCAGAAGGCAATTAAGCTGACACCAGAGGAAGCAATCCGGCAGCTATATTTACAGGTTTTGAATAAACGCCTCCACTATCCTCTCAGTCGCATTGAAGTCGAGTATGGGGTGAACTTCGGGCGCGAGGTGAAACGGGCAGACATTGTGGTAATGGACAAAGATCGTCCAAACACGGTGTATATGCTGGTGGAGCTAAAGAAGCCGAAGCTCAAAGACGGGAAGGATCAGCTTCGCTCTTACTGCAATGCCACAGGTGCGCCGATCGCAATTTGGACGAATGGCGATCAAATTTCTTACTACCAGCGCAAAGATCCCAATTATTTTGAAGATATCCCCGGTTTGCCCAACGCTAATCAAACCCTAGCAGATATTCTTCAGATCAAATTCACGCTGGAAGACTTGATTGCTAATGACAAGTTGATAAAGGAGAATAAATCTCTCAAAACCCTGATCGAAGAAATGGAAGACGAGGTACTGGCGAATGCTGGGGTAGATGTATTTGAGGAACTGTTTAAGCTGATTTTTACGAAGCTTTATGATGAGTGGTATTCTGGGCAGGGCAACCGCCGTAAAACCCGTTCTCTAGAGTTTCGCAATACGGGACAAACAGAAGCGGCACTCAAAACCAAAATTCAGGATTTGTTTGATGGGGCAAAGAAAAAGTGGGAAGGGGTGTTTAGTGAAGATGCCAAGATTAGCCTCACGCCTTCGCACCTGTCGGTTTGTGTGTCGTCCTTGGAAAATGTGAAACTGTTTAACTCCAATCTGGATGTCATCGATGAAGCCTTTGAATATTTGATCAACCAGAGCAGTAAGGGGGATAAAGGGCAATATTTCACGCCGCGCTATGTGATTGATATGTGCGTGAAAATGCTCAATCCCCAAGAGAATGAGTACATGATCGATACGGCGGCGGGGTCATCTGGATTTCCGGTGCATACGATTTTTCATGTGTGGCGGCAGATTTTGGCGGATGAAGGATTGCAGGCGAGTCATTTGTTTTCGTTGGAAGATAAGCCACCCCGTTGTAGTGAATATGTAGAAGAGAAAGTTTTTGCGATCGACTTTGATGAGAAAGCGGTGCGAGTGGCGCGGACGCTGAACCTAATTGCGGGGGATGGGCAGACAAATGTATTGCACCTGAACACCCTGGACTATGAACTGTGGAATGAAGTAACGGAACAAGAAGAATGGGATAATGTTTATAATGCTGGGTTCAAACGGCTGAAACGGTTGCGACCGAAAGGGAATAAAGATTTTCGGGAGTTTCAGTTTGATGTGTTGATGGCGAATCCGCCCTTTGCCGGAGATATCAAAGAACCGCGCATGATTGCCCGCTATGATTTGGCAAAGAAGCCCGATGGTAAGTGGCAAAGCAAGGTAGGGCGCGATATTTTGTTTATTGAGCGCAATTTGGACTTTTTGAAACCGGGCGGTAGAATGGCGATCGTGTTGCCCCAAGGACGGTTTAACAATTCATCAGATAAGAATATTCGAGATTTCATTGCCGAACGCTGCCGGATTTTGGCGGTGGTGGGGCTACATGGGAATACGTTTAAGCCGCATACGGGTACGAAGACTTCGGTGCTGTTTGTGCAGAAGTGGAATGATGACCCGAAGGTGGGCGCACTCTGCCCTCGACAGGATGACTACAACATCTTTTTTGCGACGATGCGGAAATCGGGAAAGGATAATTCTGGGGATAAAATCTGGCGCAAAATTTCATCGTCTACTTCACCGCCTGATGACGAACTCAGCAAATTGATGCCGCCTTCTCCGATGCAGCGAGTGGTTGGGGTGGAGGGCGATTTTTTGCAAGATGTTCACGGTCATTTAGTGGTGGATCATGATTTGTATAACCACGAAGGACTGACAGAAGACGGCATTGCGGAAGCGTTTATTGAGTTTGCCAAAAAGGAGAAGCTCAGTTTTTTTGAATCCAGCCCATCTGTTACGCCGTTTGATGCTGTAAGGTATCGGCGGTTAATGGATGGGCTGGAAGCAGTTGAATTAAATTTTACAGATGTTTTAGAAGACAATGAGCTACTTAGAATTGATAGTGAATATTTCAATATTGAATACTTAGCTAAGTTGAAAAAAATTAAAAGATTGCCGTACCGTAGAATTGAAGAATTCGCATACGTGACAGATGGAATTCATGAGTCAATTCAATTTGACGAAAGTAGTTCGATTAATTTAATCTCTGCCAAATCTCCAAAGGAAAATATATTTGATTTATCAGGTAATGAATGTATATCAACTGAACAGCACAATAAAAATCCTCGTACAAAGCTACAAAAAGGTGATGTAATAATTTCAACAGTAGGTACAATTGGCAATTGTGCTGTAGTTGATAAAACAATTCTTCCAGCAAATTCTGATAGGCATGTTGGAATTGTTCGCGTAAAAAGGGATTTCAAACCATACTTTTTATCTACATTTATTATTTCTAAATATGGAAAATTTCAAACTCTTAGAGAATCTACAGGAAACGTTCAACTCAACCTTTTTATATACAAAATAAAGACTCTTAAAATCCCTTTTCTTTCAAGCCAATTTCAAAATAACATTGAAAGTTTAGTTCAATCTGCACATATATCTTTGAGACAATCAAAAGTTCTCTATCAACAAGCTGAGAATTTGCTGTTGTCGGAGCTTGGCTTGAGGGACTGGCAACCCACTGAAGAAACGATTGCCGTCAAGAGTTTTACTGAGTCGTTCCTATCCTGCGATCGCCTCGACGCTGAGTATTACCAGCCAAAGTATGATCAAGTAGAAGAAGTTATTAAAGGTTGTGGTTTCCCATCTCAAAATTTAGGCTCATTGATAAATCCGATTCAAAATGGGTTTGACTATCGAGAATATACCGAAGAAGGAACACCTTACATTCGTGTTAGTGATGTTAAAAACGGACAAATTAATTTTGAAAGTGCTGTCAAAATCCCAATCACGATGGCTGATGTTGATAAACCCGTAGGTTTGCAGGTAGGAGATATTCTTTTCACTCGTAAAGGTAGTTTTGGCAACTCCGCAGTTGTTACAGAACTAGAAGTTAACGGGATTATTAGCAGTGAAATAATGCTTGTACGTTTAACTTCAGCTTCTAAAAAAGAAATTCTACCGGAGTATGTCAGCCTATTTTTGAATTCAAAATTTGGTTATTTACAGGTTGAGCGCAGGGTTCATGGCGTGGCTTACTATAGTATTTCTCAGCCGGATCTAGCCAATTTACTAATCCCAATATTGCCGAAACCCCAGCAGCAAAACATTGTTGAGAAGATAAACTCATCATTTTCATTAAAGCTAGAATCCAAGCAACTGTTAGAAATTGCTAAAACAGGAGTAGAACGAGCGATCGAAACCGATGAGGCGACAGCAATAACTTGGATCAACCAGCAGCTTGAAGCGTTAGGAATCAATCTATCAAACTCAAACTAACCTAATGGAGGCACAATGTCTGAGATTACTATAAACCCAGATCAACTTAAGGAAATATTGAAAAGCGCGATCGTCGAATTAATTCGTGACAATCGAAAAGAAGTCTCTGAATTTCTGGCAGAAATTATTGAAGACGTGTCAATGGAGCAAGCGATCGCTGAAGGTGAAACAACTGAACTGGTTAGCCCTGAGTCCATTTTTAAACTTTTGGAACTGAATTCGTGAGAGTATGATTTCTGTGCAATCACCCCTCTGGTTTTCATGCCAACAAATGATTCTGAACTTCAAGCTCAAGCTCGGAGAATTCTAGATGCGATCGCTTTCATTCCCTTTGAGCAATGCCAACCCTTGACCCGTGAGTTTGCAAGTATTCCGGCTCGTCCTGGCATCTATGCAATCAGGCACAAGACTGACGGATTGTTGTACATCGGTAAAACCAAGAGCTTACGGGGGCGTTTTAGTGGTGGACATAAAGCTTTTTTGTGGGCGTGGCTCGATAAGTATAACGATGAAGATGTGCGAATTGCAGTGCAATTCATTTCATATTGGGAAAACCCTACGTTACTATTGGAGCTAGAAGCGATTATTTTAAGAGCCACCGAACCTCCTTATAACGTCCGAATTCCAACCGAAGGGTAGTAAAGTGATGCAAGCAAAACTCCAAGAGCAACTTTCCTCTAATGATGCCGAAGTTATTTTAGGATGCTTACCTGAAAGAATTCGCGCTGCTCTAATTGCTCGTGCTACTGAAATTGAATATCCAATCGAAGCAGTTATTGAGATGGCGATCGCAAGTTTTCTCGACACAGAGGCATTGGGTTTTGCAGATTGCAAGCCAGGGCGTGGACAATAAAAGCGTAAACTGGCGATCGCAAGCGGCGGGACTGACGAAAGATATTGGTGTGGAAACAGAAGAACATTATAAACCGACGATAGACGCGTAGGCGTAGCCCGTCGCAGGCATCGCTTGGAAGAAAAACAGAATTCGTTATGCTTTGCGTCAAATTATGCCAGCAATGATTAAAGCCGTGCTTTGACAACCTTTCTCACTCCCCACTCATAATATGCGAACATAATTAAGTTGTAGCTCACTACCTGCACAGAGATTTAAAATGGATACCATTGCAATCCCTGTTCTAAATCGCCCAGTAGATGCCTAGAGATTCCTGCTTCTAAAAGTATTACCAATCGGCATTACTCGTTGCGGCTTTAGCACCAGGTGACTCGATTTTAGATAAATGCCTTATTTAGTGGGTTAAAGGTTCCAGGCATTGTAATAAGAGACCCTGGTGGTTGTACAGCGAAAACTTTTGCCGATTACTTTACTCGATTTTTCCAAATGTTAGAACAAGAAAAGGTAGATTGCAACGTCAAATATTCGAAAAGCCACGACTGCGTTTGTTAGGCTTTCATCAATTTCAACTTAGTAAGGTACACGCATGGCAAAAGGTGACAAAATAAACTTTTCTACCCCTAGCGGATTTCCAGAATTTCTTCCTAGCGAAAAGCGTCTAGAATTATATTTGCTAGATATCATCCGTAGAGTTTTTGAAAGCTATGGATTTACGCCCATCGAAACACCTGCTGTAGAACGTTTAGAAGTGCTGCAAGCGAAAGGTAATCAAGGCGACAATATTATTTATGGCATTGATCCCATCCTGCCACCAAATCGGCAAGCCGAGAGAGATAAATCGGGCGAAACTGGTTCAGAAGCAAGAGCTTTAAAATTTGATCAAACAGTTCCTTTAGCCGCTTATATTGCCCGTCATTTGAATGAGTTAACCTTTCCCTTTGCTCGCTACCAAACTGATATGGTTTTTCGGGGAGAACGAGCCAAAGATGGGCGTTTTCGTCAGTTCCGCCAATGCGATATTGATGTAGTTGCTCGTCGTGAACTTAGCTTACTCTATGATGCTCAGATGCCTGCAATTATCACGGAGATATTTGAAGCAATAAATATTGGTGATTTTCTGATTCGCATCAATAATCGTAAAGTTCTTACAGGTTTTTTTAAGTCAGTAGGAATTACCGAAGACAAAATTAAATCATGTATTAGTATTGTTGATAATTTAGAAAAAATTGGTGAAGGCAAAGTAAAACAAGAATTAGAGAAAGAGGGAGTTTCAGGAGAACAGACTCAAAAAATTATTGATTTTATTAAAATTGATGGCTCCGTTGATGAAGTCTTAGATAAGCTTAAGCATCTTGCCCAAAACTTATCAGAAACCGAGCAATTAAGCCTGGGAATTAGCGAACTAGAAACAGTAATTGCAGGCGTGCGTAATCTTGGAGTTGCTGAAAATCGCTTTTGTATTGATTTATCCATTGCCCGTGGACTTGATTACTATACCGGCACAGTTTACGAAACAACCTTATTAGGACATGAAGCTTTAGGTAGTATCTGTTCTGGCGGGAGATATGAAGAATTAGTTGGGGTGTTTTTGGGTGAAAAAATGCCTGGCGTAGGCATTTCTATCGGCTTAACTCGCTTAATTAGTCGCTTGTTAAAAGCTGGTATTCTTAGTACCTTAGCTGCTACACCAGCCCAGGTAATGGTAGTGAATATGCAAGAAGATTTGATGCCAACTTATTTAAAAGTTTCGCAAAATCTGCGTCAGGCTGGAATTAATGTTATCACTAACTTTGATAAGCGTCCCTTGGGTAAACAATTTCAACTAGCCGATAAGCAAGGAATTCAATTTTGTGTAATTATTGGTTCCGAAGAAGCAGCAGCACAAAAGTCTTCGCTGAAAGATTTGAAAACAGGTGAGCAAGTAGAAGTGTTACTAGTAGATTTGGCTGAGGAAGTTAAAAAAAGGCTTGGCTAATTACTTTTAACATCTCTTTTTCCTCTGCGCTCTCCGCGTCTCTGCGGTTCCATAGTTTTTTATTTAACCACAGAGGCACAGAGAACACAGAGTCAAGAAGTTAAATTTGATTAACTGACAAATTTTTTTCGTTAAAGCTAGTAGAAAAATCCTTGGTTTTGTTGGGTTTCGCTAAAGTTCAACCCAACCTACATTTTTTTTCTTTCATCAGAGTTATAAAAGAGCGCTAGTGAGGTTGTCCTTTGACCTTGGTAAACACAAATGACGGACTACACGAGAAATAGTGCATGTAGGCGCGTTAGCTTACAAGACCCCCATTAGGAAATTTAGAAACCTGGCAAAATGGCAACCACACTCTAATTAACCAAGTTAAATTGTACAAAGATAAACGACTTCAAGGGTTTTTTTATCAGGGGCTACCACGCAAGTAAATTGCTTTAGTTAAACATTAATTTACTAAGTGATTTACAAAAATACTATTTCTACCAATTATTTGCAGAGGATTTTCCTCAACAGATAAATATCAATAATCAGGTTTGGCATTTGCTGCAACAGGGATATTAAATGCGTATGGGCGTTGTTGTTGAAGTACGCATTGGCCCCCAAATAACGGGTAACGCCTGTATACATTCCTGTTCACTTCAGCAGCAAATGGCAGAGTGGGAGTTTGAAAGCTAAGTGATATGCTTCCTCCCACTCTTTTTTTATCGAAACAGAATTCAGGAGTCATACTGCAAAGCGGCAATTATTGCCATCCTCACCGACCTAAAGGCGCTCTTAAGAAGGAGTAATAAGTAATGAGTAATAAGTAATGAGTAATAAGTAATGAGTAATGAGTAAATACTTTTGGCTCTCCTAGACTAGTTATGGAAAATTAATACTTGATATCAGGTTAAGTTCTTACATGGTAGGGGATTCAAGAATCAAAAAGCATTTTTTATTAAATCTTTGATTCTATTTTAGCGAAACCTAGTTCTATCAGGTATCTTAGGGAGTTTTTAGTATTAATTTATCAAACGAAGTCTAGGAGAGCCAAAAGTATTTACTCATTACTCATTACTCATTACTCCTTACTCATTACTCCTTACTCATTACTCCTTACTCATTACTCCTTACTCATTACTCCTTACTCATTACTTTAAAGCATTGCGTGAAGCACGGGGCTTTAGACCCAACTTTTCGGTAATTATTTGGTCAGGAGTCATAATTCAGTAAAAACTCAAGAATCGCTGCATTCAATTCTTCAAAAGCACCTGTCGAGGCATCATGATAGCAGTTAGACAAAACTTTTAATTTGGAATTGGGGATATGCTGATGTAATTTTTCACCATGACTAACAGGAAACCAACTATCTTGATCTCCCCACAAAATTAATGTAGGGCACTTAATTGCACTCAGGTTATTTTGAATTTTAGTCAGCATATTTGGTTTATTTGTTTGGCAATTCTCAATTTCTCGCGCTGCTATTTGTAAATCTTCGGCAACTTTGGCAATCGTACCAGGAAATTCAATAAATGGGTAAGTTATCCAATAGATATCTTCCTGTGTCAAAATGGACGGATCAAATAATACCCCACGCCTTTCTATTGCCATAACTTCTCTTAATAAAGGTGCAAACAAATATGCCAGACGTAAGTAATCAATTGTTTCTATTATTTCTCTAGGAATTTGGGCAAGTAACCGCATACCCCAATGGGGTATATCTTTGGTAAAAACAGGTACGTTTACTACTACAAGCTGCCTGATTAACTGCGGATTTTCTTGAGCAAGAGCAAGGGCAATTAATCCTCCCAAAGATTCAGCCACAATTATTGCTGGTTCATTACATAATGCCTGAATAATTCTTTGAAACTCAATAACTTGATGACCGTTATGTTCTCTACGAAATAATGGTTTTTCGGAAAAACCAAAACCTTTGGCATCAAAACAAATCACCCGAAAATGCTTAGATAATACTGCTATGCTATGTCGCCAGTTATAGCTCCAGCTACCCATACCATGTAATAAAATTATTGGTTTACCTTTGCCTATTTCGCCATAGGAAATTTGCACAGGATACCCTTGAATATCAGTAATAATTAAATTTTGCCGTCCTTTAGGGAAGGTAGCCTGCCACCAATCTTTCATTACTTTATCAATAAATAATTTAACTATAGCAGTCTGTTTTGATTTCGGAATTTATTGCTTAGACAAGCAGGCTATTTTACTTTTACCGATTTTTCAAAAAATCAAATAAGAATTCTATAGTTTTGCTTTTTTAAGTAAATACCAACTAACAAAATATTCAGCAGTCCCTCACTCGAATCATGCCAATATTTATGCTTGAATACAAATTACGAATTACGTACAGCCCTTTGGGCATGAAAACCGCGTAGCGTGCCGGAGGCTCTATTACGAATTATTTTAACCCCCAGTTAAAGCGTTCCACAATATTCTAATTAGGATCACGGGTAATGCTACTAAAATAATCGAAATCAGCAACAATCCAAGCAAAAGGGCAATGATAAACCACCTGTCTGCACTCTTTTGTTCGCTGGGAAATTTTAAGTATTCTTCCAAAAGCTTGATATTATTAGTGTTGGCTCTCCAGGCAAAATCAAAAAAGTCTCCCAAAACTGGTACAGCCCCTACTAAGCCATCAATGATCACATTTATAACCATTTTGCCTAAAGTGGCTCTAGATACACCCAGCCGCGCTGCTTCTAGGATGATGTAGCTAGAAAACATGACTCCTAAAAAATCACCGCCAATAGGTATAAGTCCTAAAATTGGATCTAGACCCAAACCAATCTGTGTACCAGGAATGGTAATAACATTATCCAGCAGCCTACTTAATTGACGTAGGCGCTTCAAGGTGGGTGCTTTGGCATCAGGTTCAATCATCGAAAATCGAGAGGGAGAATCTGGCATGAAGGCGATCGCTAACTTTGCATTGAATCGTTAGATATTTTACTCCGCTAATCAGTTTTTGCAAAAGTTTTCTCAGGGATTTACAAATTAATATTTTTCGTTAGATTGCGCTGCGTTGGGCGTATATCTTCACCGACTGTTACATTCAACTGATCGCCGATTAAGAGTACAGCCGCACTCATCGACAGCCAGAGCATTAAAACTATCACAGCCCCTACAGCACCATATACTTTATTATAATTACCAAAATTAGCCACATAAAGCCGGAATAGGGCAGACAATATTGCCCAGAAAACAGCTGCTAAAATTGCTCCAGGCATCATTGGTGTGCCTGAATTCCATGCACTTGGTCCATAACGGTAGATAAAGCTAAAGGCGACAGCAACAATACTTAGTACTAAAGGCCAGCGTAACAGCTGCCAAAGATACAACAAGAAGATCAAAGAGCCATTTCCGCTTACTACCATTCTTAATAGCCAGTCGCTGGTAAATACTAAGAAAGAAGCCAGCACTAAAAGCAACATAGTACCGATTGTTAATCCCAAAGAGATAAGCTTGGCTTTCCAAAAGGGGCGGATCTGTTCTGGGGAAATCTGATGGATTTGATCAAGGGCTGTCATAGCGGTACTCACAGCTCCAGAAGCAGTCCAAATTGCTAAGGCAAAGCTCAAAGAAAATAAACCACTGTTTCTAGAATTAGTAATTTCTGTGGCAGCAAAATCACGAATCAAAACCAGAGCTTCTTCCGGTAGAACTTGACTGAGTTGTGCCGCTAGCTGTTTAAAGGTAGCTTGTAAAGATTCTGCCAATAAGCCAATGGCTGTAAGGACAGCAAGAATCGCTGGAAACAGCGATAACATGGCATTGAAGGCGATTTCCGAGGCTAGTCCCAAAAGTCGTTTTTCGATTGTCCTGGCAAAAGTTCTTTTGAGCGTGCGCCAATTGAGGTGGCGAAAGAAGCGAAAAAAACGAGGGTTCAGCATAATTTAGAGGTAAAACTGGTTAGTTTCTTAACTACTGTGCCAAACTTTGCGTAGCGATCGCATTTATCTTTTTACCGCAATACTACTTAGTAGGGAGTGGGGAGTGGGGAGTGGGGAGTGGGGAGCAGGGGGCAGGGGGCAGGGGGCAGGGGGTAGGGAGCAGGGAGCAGGGGGCAGGGAGCAGGGGGCAGGGGGAGAAAGAATAATTAATGAATGAATGCCCAATGACAAATGACAAATGACTAATGACTATTTATTTATGAATCAAGATTTTACACAACAGTGGTTGACAGAAATCCAGGAACTTAAAGAGCAGATGGCGACACTTCAGAGCGATCGCGATACGGGTTGGGAAAGTGCCCAAAAATGGCGACAGCTTTACAACACAGAAGCAGAACAACGCCGCACAGATGCCCAATTGTCCCAACAGGCGATCGCATCTTTGAAGGCAGATTTACATAAATTGCGAGGTTTGGAGTTTGAAACACTGGCTGCTGAGACATCAGTAACAGCGATCCAACGAGAAATAGAACAACTAAAATCTGTGGAGGAGTTGCAAGCTAAACTCATTGCTGTAATCAAAGAACGCGATCGCCTTTTGCAAGCTTTGAAAACTGAACAGGATAGCCACGCCCAAACCCGCAATAGCCTGACTACTGCCTTGGGTGATGCTATTGACAGTTTGACACGCGAACGAGCCGCAGCAGAAAAAGAGAGTAAATGACCTTTTTTGAATTAAAAATTCTTTCCCCCTATCTCCTGCCCCCTGCCCCCTGCTCCCTGCTCCCTGCCCCCTGCCCCCTGCTCCCTGCTCCCTGCTCCCTGCTCCCTACCCCCTACCCTATTCTTCTCTCGGCTGAATGCCAGATGCAAGTAATGTTTCTATCGATTTGCAATCTAGGGGTTTGGAGAAGAAATATCCCTGTGCGTGCTTGCATTTCATGGCTCTAAGTAGTGCCAGTTGCTCTACAGTTTCTACGCCCTCTGCGATTACATCTATATTTAGACTTTGAGCTAGGGTAATAATCGCTTGAACAATCTCCAAGTTTTCGCCGTTAGCACCCATTTTGGTAACAAAAGAACGATCAATTTTCAAGGCATTACTTGCAAAACGGTGCAGGTAACTCAAGGATGAATAGCCTATACCAAAATCATCTAAGTGTATTTGGATATTCATCTCTTGCAGTTGCAAGAGCATAAAAGTTGCTGATTGAATATTTTCCATCAGTACGCTTTCAGTAATCTCCAGCTTTAAATTGCTGCCTTCCAGACCAGTCTCTTGTATAATTTGGGAAATTTGCTCAATTAGCCCAGGCTGTGAGAACTGTTTAGTGGAAAAATTTATACTGATTGTTAAGGGTGGGTCAGTAGGAAATTGTATTTGCCAAGCACGCATCTGCCGACAAGCTTCACTCAGTACCCAATAACCAATAGGGATAATCAACCCAGTTTCTTCTGCTAGTGGAATAAAGTTGTCTGGAGGAACTAAGCCCTGTTGCGGATGCTGCCAACGAACGAGAGCCTCGAAGCCAATAATTTTATAAGTTTCTAACAAAACAATTGGCTGGTAGTAAACCTGAAACTCCTGGCGTTCAACTGCCCCCCGTAGATCCATCTCTAACTCTAATAACTTCGTTACTTGGGTGTACATAGTTGAGTCGAACATCTCATGGCGTGCTTTACCCAATGCTTTTGCGCGATACATTGCAATGTCAGCATCACGCAGCATTTCCTCTGGATGGTTGTAACTACCCTTGCTCAGGGTGATACCAATACTGACGGTAGTAAATACTTCATATCCACTGAGTTGGAACGCAGATGTCAGAGCTTGGTGTATCCTTTCTACTACGCCTGTTACGTCATTGATGGTGTTGAGATCGTCAAGCAAAATTGTAAATTCATCACCCCCTACACGAGCAACTGTGTCTCCGGCACGCAGGCAGCTTTCCAGTCTGCGAGCAAGAGCAGTTAAGAGTTGATTGCCAATCGTATAGCCGAGACTGTCGTTGACAACTTTGAAGCGATCTAAGTCTAGAAAGAGAACCGCAAATGTATAATCAGCACGTCGTTTTGTCAGCATCAGTGCCCGTTCTAGCCGTTCCATAAATAAGGCGCGATTTGGCAAACCGGTTAGTACGTCGTGAAAAGCATCATAAATTAATTGCGCCTGTGCAAGTTTGAGAGCAGTAATGTTACGGGAAATACTTAAGACAAAGTATACTGAGCCGTCATTAGCTAATTCCGGTACAAGACGGGTATGGTAATATTTGGTTTGGGAAGCGATCGCTAAACTACATTCAAAGTCGGTTTCTTGTTTAGTTTGAAAAACTTGCTGAAGCTTATGGTCACATATCCGGCAAAATTCTTCTGGCAAATTTAACTCTGCGTTTGTTTTGCCGATAAATGTTTCGGCTGATATCCCTGTAACCTTTTCAATAGCTGGATTAACGTAAACGTAGCACAATTGATGGTTAAATCTGGAAATAATATCAGGTGCATTTTCAACTAGTGCTTTAAATTCTTGCTGACGACGCGCTAGTGCCTCCAATATTCGTTTACGCTCAGTGATATCTTGAAAAACGCAAACTGCACCCGTGATGTTACCGTTATCATCTTTAATCGCTGCAACACTATCATCAATTGGGATTAGTGTACCGTTTTTAGCAATAAGTATCGTCTGCTCTGGTAGACCGACAGTAACACCAGATTGAAGGACTTGTCTGATTGGACTTTCAATAATTGCCCGAGTTTCTTCATGGGCAATATTGAATATTTCAGTTGTTTCTTTACCAAAGGCATCTGAATAATTCCAACCCGTTAATTCCTCTGCAATCGGATTCATAAAAGTCACAATTCCAGATGCATCGCTAGTAATTACAGCATCTCCAATACTTTTAAGTACAGTAGTCAACCATTGTTCATTCTGTTTTAATTTTTTTTCCGTCCGATGTTTGGAAAGGGTAATTTCAATAGTGAATTTTAACTCTTTTTCTTTGAAAGGCTTGAGAATGTAACCAAATGGCTCTGTTACCTTGGCTCGATTTAATGTTGATTCATCTCCATTAGCAGTAAGATAAATTATTGGAATATTAAAAATATTGTGAATTATCTGAGCAGCCTCTACGCCATCCATCTTTCCTTTGAGGTGAATATCCATTAAAACTAAATCTACAGAATCGTCTCCTGCTTTTTTAATTGCTTCTTCTCCAGAATCGACAAATCCCAAAACAGTGTATCCAAATTTTCTGAGCCGATTTTGTATATCCATCGCCACGATGAATTCATCTTCAACAACTAATATATTTACTGGATTCATGATTGTTAAACTTATAGTTTTATAAATTCTTAATTGGGAATACAATTTTATACTCCACTCCGTTATAGCTGATAAAATTGATGTTGCCTTGTAGCTGATGTGTTAGACCTCTTACTAATCGCAAACCTAATGATTCTGTAGCTTGAAAGTCAAAATCTGGGGCAAAACCGACACCATTATCGCTGATGGTAAGTGTAAATAAATTTGCTTCTCTGGAGCAGAATTCAATACAAATTTCTCCCAATTCTCTTTGGGGAAAAGCATATTTTAGGGAATTTGAAATAAGTTCATTAATAATCAAGCCGCAAGGAATAGCTGCATCAATAGCTAAAAAAACCTCCTCAACGTTCATTTTTAAGGTAATAGCACTGGAATTAACGTTGTATGAATAAAATAAATTAGTTACTAAATCTTGGATATAATCAGCAAAATTAATCTTTGCCAAGTCTTGAGATTGATACAGTTTCTCGTGGATTAGAGCCATTGATTCAATCCGGTTTTGGCTATCTTTGAACACCTCAAGAGCTTGATTATCTTTAAGATGCTCTGCTTGCAGGTTGAGCAGACTAGAAATAATCTGCAAATTATTTTTTACCCGGTGATGAATTTCTTTCAATAGCACCTCTTTTTCTTGAAGCGATGCTTTAATCTGCTCCTCTGCTTGTTTTCGCTCCCGTCTCACTAGTGCCTCACGCAACTCGCGGGCAACAGCAGGAACAAGTCGCGCTAGATTACCTTTGATGATGTAGTCATGGGCACCTGCTTTCATAGCGGCAACTGCGGTATCTTCTCCAATAGTGCCTGAGACAATAATAAATGGCAGGTCAAGTTCACTTTCCTTGACCTGCTTTAATGCAGCAGGGGCGCTAAAGGTGGGCATGGAATAATCGCAAATAACGATATCCCATGTTTGCTCTGCGATCGCAGCTTTCATGGCTGTAGCTGTATCAATCCGTTCAAAAGTTACTTCATAATCACCACGTTGCAATTCACGCAGCACCAAGAAAGCGTCATCTTCTGAATCCTCAACAAGTAATACGCGCAGAGGTGTACCCATGTAATTCGTAATTCGTAATTCGTAATTCGTAATTAAGAAAGTTAGCCTTGCATCTCTAGTCTGATTTTGGAGGATTGGTATAAGGGACTTTCAAGAAAGAAATTATCTAATTTCACCGAATTAAAACGATTTTCTCCCCTGCTCCCTGCCCCCTGCTCCCTGCCCCCTGCTCCCTGCTCCCTGCCCCCTGCTCCCTGCCCCCTGCTCCCT
>NZ_JAYGHE010000022.1:29967-65965 GCF_034931145.1 Nostoc sp. UHCC 0252
CCCTGCTCCCTGCCCCCTGCTCCCTGCCCCCTGCTCCCTGCCCCCTGCCCCCTGCCCCCTGCCCCCTGCTTATATTCTTGGCGGCGACTCGTTTAGGACAAACCAGTACAACCCTAGTTGTCTGACTGCTTCACTGAATTGGGAAAAGTCTACTGGTTTGCGAACATAACTGTTAGCGCCCAAGCTGTAACCATTGATTAAGTCTTGCTCCTCTTTGGAGGAAGTAAGAATCACAACGGGAAGAATTTTTGTTCTGTCGTCGGTTCGCAGCTGTCGCAAAACTTCCATACCATCCATTTTAGGTAGCTTCAAATCTAGGAGGATGAGATTCGGCATAACGCTCATGTCGCGATCGGCATACACACCTTTTCCAAACAGATAATCTAGGGCTTCTACCCCATCGCGTGCTACTACCACCTCGTTCATAATATTGTTTTTCTTGAGTGCGCGTAGGGTTAGCGCTTCATCGTCGGGATTGTCTTCTACTAGTAAAATCATGTTGTATATTTTCCTCTAGTTAAAGGGTGAAGTAAAATGTTGCGCCTTGCTCGATTGCGCTTTCAGCCCAGACACGGCCACCATGACGGTGAATAATCCTCTGCACAGTAGCTAATCCGATGCCAGTACCTTCAAACTCAGTCATGGCGTGCAGGCGCTGAAAAGCACCGAAGAGTTTTTCAACATAAGCCATATCAAAGCCTGTGCCATCATCACGGACAAAATACGCATGGATGCCATCTTGCTGCAAAAGCCCAAATTCTATGCGGGCTTTTGGATGTTTTCCTGTAAACTTCCACGCATTACCCAGTAGGTTTTCTAGCACGATTCGTAACAAATGAGTGTCACCATTAGCAACCAATCCTGGCGCGATCGCAAACTCTACTTGGCGTTCTGGTTGGGTTTTTTGCAACTCTGTAGCGATCGCCTCCACTATTGCGCTCAGATCGACCTTTTCGTAACGCATCTCGCTACGCGTCAGTCGTGACAGATTCAGTAAATCGTCGATTAGCTGTGCCATCCTCTGGGTAGCTGCACGCACTCGCTGGAGGTAGTTTTGACCTAGTGTGTCTAGCTTGTCAGCATAATCTTCTAGTAGCGCTTGGCTGAAGCCGTCGATACTCCGTAAAGGGGCCCGCAGATCGTGAGACACAGAATAACTAAATGCTTCCATCTCTCTATTAGTAGCTTCCAGTTGGGCTGTGCGTTCTGCAACTCGCCCCTCAAGCTGGGCATTCAAACGCAGAATTTCTGACTCCGCCTTTTTGCGCTCATTAATTTCAGTTTGTAATTCTTCGTTAGTGTTTCTAAGTTCGGCAGTCCGTTTGTTAACTTCTATTTCTAACTGATCGCGAGCCTTTTGCAGAGAATTTTCCATCCGCCTGCGTTTGACGAGTTCCTGATTAGTAATTATCGCTGCTAAACCGACGATCGCAGAAGCGATAATGCTACCAAAAATAGTCAGCACAGTTGTTTGATGAGCGCTGGCGTTTGCCTGTAGCGATCGCTGTTTCAACAACTTATTCTCTTCATTCTCCATAGCAGTAGTCAGCATTCGGATGTCCTCCATAATCTGCTGACTCTGATCTGTCTGAACTATTTGCAGTGCGGACTCTAAATTTTTGCTCCTGGCATTAATCGCCTGTTCCATTAAAACCAGTTTTTTGGTAATCAGGGGTTCAAGGCGATCGAGGCGCTGCTGTTGATTGGGGTTATCCGCAGTCAATTGGCGCAGAGCCTTAAGTTTCTGAACAATCTCGCCAGTTGCAGTACGATAGGGTTCTAGATACCGTCCTTTGCCCGTGAGAAGATAGCCCCGTTGTCCAGTTTCTGCATCTTTGATCTGTGACATCACTTCTTTTGTCTTTTCCAGTACCTCGCGTGTATGTGTCACCCATTGAGCGTTTTCTCTATACTGAAGCAAACTCAGATACGAAATTACGCCAACGCCAGCCATAATTGTCACTGCTATTACAAAACTACCTGTATTCTTTTTGTAAATAGCCCATTCCATTTTTTACCTTCCTAGTTGAAAAAGTAGCGTCTGACTAAAGTGGTAAAAACGGTGAGCCAGCCCTATAGACAGGTAACAGCCACTCTATACTGTCGTTAACACAGTGAGCGTCACCATTTAGGCAACTAAGCAGTTCCAATCCAAGCGGCTATATCTTCGTTCCACCAAA
This sequence comes from Nostoc sp. UHCC 0252, assembly GCF_034931145.1. NCBI lineage: Bacteria > Bacillati > Cyanobacteriota > Cyanophyceae > Nostocales > Nostocaceae > Nostoc > Nostoc sp. UHCC 0252. The sequence goes on from NZ_JAYGHE010000022.1 coordinate 32,148, forward strand.
TAGCACTTATGAAAAAATTGGCTTCCAGAATAATAAGTATGAAAATGATTTTGTTTAAGCTCAAAACCCATATATAAACGTGACATATCACGTCCTAACTCTTGATTCATACTTCTTATTCAACAATGTCAAAAGTTTTCCATAATCCTATTCGTCATAGTCGTCCTAACTGATACTAAATTTATTTACTTTCAGAGCAAATTAGCTCTAATAAAGGATATCTATATTTAGTTAATTATTGTGAGCGTATATTTTCTGAGTCATCTGAAGGTAAATAAGAAATTTTGTTTAATTATTCAGTATATTTCCCCGGTCATATTCAAGAGATTTTCGCTTGCATAAATTAAGTAAACGTGATATGAAACTCAGTAATTGTACTTAAAAACGCTTGATCTTATTAGCTTGATATTAAACTGACCTATTAAATACGTAGACTAGATAGAGACATAAATTAATCTAGGGGAGCAGAGGAAGCAAACTCAGTGACGCTTTGGAATCGCTGGAATAAGGTAAAAATAAAATGGAATGGGGATAATTAACTAATGCAACTAACTCAAGGTAAGGTAAAGTATCCATGCTCAAGCGCTTAATTGTGATTGTGACTGCCGCTATCCTCTTTAGCAACTCCTTGACGTTGGCACAGACTAAAAAACCTAAACCACCGGATAAATTTCCCCCTAGTCCCCTAGAAATTACCACACCCGATCCACTGCTGCCACGTTTGCCCAAGGATAAACAACCGTTAACTCTTCAAGAACAGCAAAAGTTAGAGCCAGCGCTAGATGCGTTAAACCAAGAAGCAGCAGCGAAATTGCAAGCAGGAGATCAGATAGCGGCGTTTGAAATTTGGAACCGGGAACTTCGCTTGCGGCGCTTTTTCGGGCCATTAGCAGAAGTGCAAGCACTATCACGAGTCGGAGCGATCGCCTGGAAGCAAAATAATGGAGAAGAAGTACAATATATTACGCAGCGATTGCAAGCCATTCAAAAGCAGGCACAATCTCAGAAAAAAACTGCCCAAGTCGATCTAGAATTGTGGCGATCGCTAGCCGAAGCTTACCAAAATGTGCGATCAATTAAACTAGCTGTAGAAGCTTACGACCAAGTTTTGTTAGTGGTGCGGCAGCAAAAAGATCCGATAGCACTAGTAGAAATGCTTAAGACTATTGGCGAACTGCATTTAACTTGGTTTGATTATACCAAAGCTGCTCCAGTCTACGAAGAATTATTGAGTTTAGCGACTTCCCAAGGTGAGCGTGTAAACGAGGTAACATATCTGCAACGGCTGGCTTACATTTACGAGCAGACAAAACAACCGCAGAAGTCATTAAATGTACTTAATAGACTAGTAGAAATTTACGTTAGTCAAAATAATCTTACTGAAATTCCAGAATTAAAACTAGCGATCGCTTCAGATTACGAATCTCTAGCAGAGAAAGATCCTAACTTACTGCTAGAAGCTTTTAATAATTATCAAGAAGCTTATATCACTGCTTGGCAATTACTACAATACGTTCGTGCCGGTGAAGCTTTGCAGAAGTTAATTGCACTGTACCGTTCTCAAGGGCAAATAGACGAAGCTTTACAGACTAGCCAAATTCTTGTGCAAACACAGACGCAAGCCGCAAATTTCTACGGGGCGATGCAAGCTTACGATCAAATTGGGCAATTACATCTAGAACGCAAAGATTTTCCTCAAGCGTTAACAGCTTTTAAAAAAGGGTTGGAACTAGCACAACAACTCAAACATCAAGAAGCATATTTTACTGGGCAAATTCAAAAAGTCTCGAAAGCAAATTAATACTCATGTCATTGCGAGCGAAGCGCGGCAATCCCAAACCTTTGCGATTGCTATCTCTACGAGACGCTACGCGAACATTCCACTTCGTTGCATTCGCAATGACATATTACAAGTGATTTGCCGAACATGATATAGTCACCCGAACTTGATATTACCTCGAAAGGGCTAGTCCTAAAATTCTTAGTCGAGTTATACTTTACTTTCCCAATTTTGGAACTAACTTCAACGTCGCAGCAGTACTACCCATAACATTCTTTGGTTCCCACAGCATCTTGTGGTATTCAATATTGCGCCAAGAGTCAACCATATCGTTGTAGTGGTTATGGAAAGCATGGCCTGATTGTCCAGGTGTATGAATGGCTACTGAGTTATCGAAATTACCCAAGTCTACAATCATCCGCAAGGAAGGAATATCTGTCACCTCAAAGGATTTATTTGCTCTCCATCGGTTAGCATTCACTGTTTCACCATTACCAGCCGTGGTATATGCACCACGATTAAATAAAGCTTCAATCGGTGCAACCCCAGATTTACCCAAGGTGGCATTACGAAAAGTCACAGTATGTAGTTTGCCCCAACTCCAGTTTTTCGGATCTTTGCTTTGAATCCGTTCTAATTCATCCACGGCTTCTGTGAGAGATTGCTGCAAAATTTGGTCGCGGTTCTCAACTTTTGGGGTGTTGCGATTATCCCACCAAGAACTATTGGGCTGTTTTACCAGATTTGCGATCACAGCATACCAGCGATCGCCTCCATTGGGAAAGTATCTCTCAGGTAACTGATCGTGAAACGTATCTGCTAGCAAGTGTTTCCAGAATACTTCAAACAAGGCAGCAGCAGGCGATGTCATTCTCAACTGCAAATTCCAATCTTGCAAAAGTTTTTGGGCTGCTTGCAAACGCGGTGTATCAACAGTGATAGATTGCAGTAGGGGTATTAATGTTTCTGCATTGAGATTGCGATCGTCGCCCTGTATCTGCTGCACATCTTCTAGGGAAATCGGTTCGGTTTGCTGTGAAATCATCTCAACGATGCGCTTTGCCCGATAGCCATAAACCCAGTCTGCGGTAATTAAGTAAGGATATTTACGCATAGCTAGATTATTGGCAGTAGCAATAAAACCTTGAGACGGATTGAAAGTTTTGGGTAACTGCTCAAAGTCAATATAGCCTTGCCATTCATAAGCATCAGTCCAACCAGGAACAGGATAACGCCCATTTCCCTTGGCTCGGATGGGGAATTTTCCAGGCATTTGGTAGCCAATATTGCCATCAACGTCAGCGTAGACCAAATTTTGAGCCGGGACATCATAATTACTAGCAGCAGCGCGGAATTCTTGCCAGTTTTGGGCGCGATTGATTTGGGGAATGGCATCTGCTAGTTTGGAAGGTTCTAGGGCTGTCCAGCGCAGGGCTACGGCGTAGTTTTGCGGTATTTCTAAGGGCTGATTTGGTTGGAATTCCTTCAAATTGGGTGAAACATCAGAGAGAATCGGCCCATGTCGGGTATAGCGAACCGTTTGCACAATCGGCTGACTCCCTGCAACTTGAATTGTTTCTTGCAGGAGTTTCATATCAACCCATTGACCATTTACCTCATACTGATTAGGGTTCTTGGGATTGATTTTCTCAATGTATAAATCCATTACATCAGATAGTACATTAGTTACACCCCAGGCAATGCGATCGCTATGACCAATAATTACCCCAAGCATTCCCGCAAAGGAAAAGCCCGTAACGTTGTAAGGACATTCTGCACTCTTAGATGTACAGTGCAAACCAACCTCATACCAAATAGAGGGTATTTGCACACCTAAGTGGGGGTCATTTGCTAAAATTGGCTTACCTGTATTTGTGCGATCGCCGGATATTACCCAGTTATTAGAACCAATGCCTATTCCTGTGGGGCCGATGAGTTGTTCTAAAGCCATCATCGGTTTAGTAATTGATTCTATTGCTTCCTCAAAACCAAAGGCGGTAAATGGCGTATTGTCATAACTTTCATCCTCTCCTGTTTTCCCTTTTTGAAACTCAGGTAAAATCGCTGGCAAATCTTGAGGATACGGCGGATAAAGTTCTTCAACTTGCGCGGGAGTAAGGGTTTTCAGCAGGATAGCACGTTCAACTTCGCTCTGAAAATTTGTACCCAAATCGTAAGCCATCACCTTCCCCCAAGTCAGGGAATGCAATATTTGCCAAGGTTCTGGCTTATACCCAGGATTGAGAAATTTCAACACAGCGTATTCTAGACTGAGAGTGCTGCCTTGATGCTCCCTCAAATAGGCATTGACACCATCTGAGTATGCTTCCAGATATGCCCTCATCTCTGCATTAATTTCTGGAATTTCTTGCTGTGCAACCCTTCCCCATCCCATTGTTCGCAGATATCTGTCAGTCTCAACCTGAGAGGAACCAAACATTTCTGAGAGTCGCCCAGAACCGATGTGTCGCCAAAAATCCATTTGCCAAAAACGATCTTGGGCGTGGATATAACCTTGCGCCATAAATAAATCGTGGGAGTTGGCAGCATAAATATGAGGAATTCCCCATTTATCGCGCTGGACGGTTACTTCCGCTTTGAGTTCAGATAATTGAATTGTGCCACTCTCTTGAGCAAAAGATTGACGCACAGTATAGGTGGCAAATCCCACTAACAATGCCCCTAACACTAACAGGAAAATCAGAGTAATTTTGAGTCTTTTACGTAACCAATCTTTCCTGGAGTTTTTCATTTGAGCTTTCTGTGGCATTGTTTAGTGGAATCAGGTAATACTACAAAGTATTTAATCAGAATCTTCAGAAAAGTGCGATCTGCCCATTTAAAATTTACCTGAGTTCACAACTAAAATTTGGGAGCATCCCATTTTTTTGGATGTCATTGCGAGCGTAACGAAGCGAAGCAATCACAAAATCCTCCAACTACGAGACGCTGCGCGAACGCAATGACAATTATCCTCTGATTGCAAAATAAAAACTGGGATGCACCCTAAAATTTTGTTTAACTGCCAGTAGAACAATAGTATCGCTCTCCTATTTTCCAAAGCTGGAGCGCAATTATTAGAAATAGAATACCTGCAATTGGCGAGACATAACAAAACCACAAAGGTACTAAAAAGGCATCTTCTTTTTCAAGTACTGCAAGCAAAGGAAAATAGCTGACGCAAGCAAGCGGTATCAAGAAAGTAAAGAATCGCTGAAACCACTTGCTATAAATTGAAAGAGGGTACTGAGCCGTTTCAACTCCTCCATAAGTAAGGATATTCATCATTTCCAGAGATTCGATAGTCCAGAATGTGAGAGTTGCTTGCATAATGACAATGCCAACAAAGAGTGCAACCCCACCAATAAATGAACTGCCCAAAAGCCATAAAGTTTTAAAATTTAAAGGGATATGGAGAGATGAAAGTGACCACCCCATAACAACAATGCCTTGAGAAAATCTTCCGATTCGTTTCAAAGTAAATTCTTTCCCTAAAAGTTGAAGTACCGTGGTGCGTGGACGAACAAGTAAACGATCAAAGTCTCCACTTTTAATTATTGTTGAAAATGAGTCAAATCCTTTTCCAAGGGCATCAGCACATGCAAAAGAAATATTAACTATTCCATAAAATAGAGCAACTTCATTCAAAGTCCACGTACCAATATTATTAAATCGGCTAAAAAGTGCCCAAACTCCAAAAAATTCAACAGCAGTTCCTATAAATTGCCCTATAATCTGTAGCCAAAAGGAAACTTTGTACTGCATTTGCGACTTGAAAGATACAGAAATATATCGAAGGTAAAGCAAAAAATCATTCATAATCGCTTTGTAATTTTTATCTAAAATAAATTACATAATCTGAATTTAATATGAAGCTGCACTAAATAAGTAATATTGTGTCCGGTTAAAGACTTATCATTAAGACCGCAGGGGGGCAAGGGGCGGGGAGCAGGGGGAAAAAGAGGGTTTCCCGCTTTTTGCACAGATGTGGGAATTATAACTAATTAGCCGGACATGATATAACTCTCTATTCTTGGCGTACTTGTTTAACCAGCAATGTAGGAGGGTTTCCCACCGTAGGCGACTGTTTTCCCCGTTGGGCGGTTCGTTTAATATTCTGTGCATCTTCATACAGAATTGGTATAACCTATCTCCTGCTAAAAAAATTACGAATTACGAATTACGAATTATTTACTTATCCTCCCTGAATTACCAGCTTTCTGATGCCATATTTCACAAGGACACGACCAAGGATAATAATGCAAACTATCCAGAAAGTTTGATGTAGCAAAACATTAAACAGGGCGTTTGGTTGAAGATTACCAGTAAAAAGACGAAAAGGTTTGTCGATTAGTCCTGAAAAAGGAAGTGCATTCAAAAAAGGCTTGCTCCACTCAGGAAAAAGTGGCAAAGGAACAATCATGCCAGAGAAGATAATAATCAGAGTGGGTAGAATGCTATTAATTCCTTCGCCAGAAATTGTCCACATCATTGATACAGTAAGAAGCATAGTTAATGCAGACGAAAGTAAAATTGCGCCAAAAAAAGAGACAAGAAAGGCAACAAAAGAAGCAAAAGAGGGTGGAAAAGAAAGCGACCATTCATCAAGCCCCACAAGGGGAAAAATAAAAATTGTGACACTAAGAAGCGGAATGGCACGCAGTATTAAGGGCGTTATGCGAAGTGCCAACGCACGAGTAAACCAAAAATTATAAAGGTCTGTGGGTCGGAGAAGATCGTATCCTACAGCACCAGTTCGGATAAGTTCTTGAATGTCTCTATCACCTCCCCAAGGGACAATCGCCATCAGAAAAGCCTGTCCTAGCCACACATATCCTACAGCTTGTGGAAAAGTGATAGGTTGAGCAGAGGTTGCATGGGTAAAGAATGCCTGTAAAACCATTACTTTCACAAACCCCCAAAAAAGCTGAGTGACAACGCCTGCCAAAGCAGCAGTACGGTATTGCAACAGCAGTGTAAATCTAGCAACAAACAGTGACCAATATGCTTTCATATCATGCATGTCCGGCTGATTAGTTATAATTTCCGCCTCTGTGCAAAAACCTGAAAATTCTTTCTCCCCCTGCCCCCTGCTCCCTGCCCCCTTGCAGTCTTAATGATAAGTCTTTAACCGGACACGATATCATGAGACAATTCCGGCTGAAATTGCATAAAGTTCAGCAACTATCTCTTCAATGGGTGGATTTTCCACAAAAAGATCCTCTACTTCGTGTTGCGAGGTAACTTGGCTAATCAAAGACGCAGCAGAAAGCTTTGTAGGATCGAAAGCTAGAGTTACGGTGCGACCTTCTTTAGAGATAATACTGACTCCTTCTTGTTCAAAGAAGAAATCATCGTTTGCTAGGTCGATTCTTAAGTACCGACGCGAGGAAACTTGAGAACGCAGTGCTGCTAGAGTTCCATCACAAAGGATTTCACCTCCACCAATAATAATTATGCGATCGCACAATGCCTCAATATCATCCATATCATGGGTAGTGAGGATGGTGGTTACTTGATGAGTTTTATTCAGCGCTTTGATAAATTTTCTGACTGCAAGCTTTGAAACTGCATCAAGCCCGATGGTAGGTTCATCAAGAAAAAGAATTTCCGGTCTGTGAAGCATTGCTGCTGCAAAGTCACATCGCATCCTTTGCCCAAGGCTTAACTGCCTCACTGGAGTCGAGAGAAAGCTTTCAAGACCAAGCAAATCAATCATTTCTTCGCATGTCTGGCGGTATTCTGATTGGGGAACGCGATAAATGTCCCGCAGCAAATCAAAAGACTCAATCACAGGTAAATCCCACCAGAGTTGTGTTCTTTGACCAAACACTACACCGATACGATTAACATGCTTGATTCGATCTTTCCAAGGAGTTCGTCCGCCAATTATGCATTTTCCACTGGAAGGTACGAGAATGCCGCTTAAAATTTTAATCGTGGTCGATTTACCGGCTCCATTTGGGCCAATGTATCCTACAAGTTCACCCCGTTGCACGGAAAATGAAACTCCTTTGAGGGCATAAACTTCTTTAGTTTTTCGCTGCACAAGCCCTCGTATTGAACCGAAAAGCCCAGAGGAACGTTCAGACACAAAGAAAGTCTTCCTGAGATTTTCGACCAGAATGTGAGACATATTTGGGCAGGGAGCAGGGGGCAGGGGGCAGGGAGCAGGGAGCGGGGGGCAGGGAGCAAAAAATGGGCTTGGCGGATTAAGAATTGTCTTGGTAGAGGTAGCTGAGGCGATTAATGTCGGCGCGATCGCTAGAGGAATGAAAAATTTCGAGATATATCATTTAATAATAAGTAAATTGCCAATGCAATCCCCATGCCAAGAATCACCCTAGAAGTATCAGAGGAATTATCTCAACAACTAGCACAAGTAGGCGATCGCTTACCTGAATTGCTTGCTTTGAGCCTCCAACAACCAGCTGTACCAGCACAAGTTTACCGATATATCTTAGATTTTTTGGCTAGCAACCCCACTCCTGAACAAATTGCTGAATTTAAACCCACTCCCGAAATGCAAGAACGGTTGCGTACCTTATTAACACGCAGTAACGCAGGTGAACTTACACCCACGGAGTTGAAAGAACTAGATGAATATGAACGTATTGAACACTTAGTTGTGATGATTAAAGCAGGTAACTTATCTTAAATTGCGCCGAACTCTTCAGACCTGACGCAGGCATTCACTTACACAGGTAAAATGATTTCAAGGAAACTCTTCAGCAGAAACATAACGCTGAAAATTAGTCTGTAGTATTATCTGGTGCGATCGCAGGAGGCAAAAAATGGGTTTGGCTGGATTAAGAATTGTGTTGGTAGAACCAGCTGGGCCGATAAATATCGGGGCGATCGCCAGAGTCATGAAAAATTTCGGGCTATATAATTTAGTATTAGTGAACCCCCAATGCGATCCGCTATCGACGGAAGCTCTGATGATGGCTGTTCATGGTCAAGAAATTATCGAATCTGCGGTAATAGTGGCAACCTTACCAGAAGCATTGCATGGATGTGTACGAGCGATCGCTACCACTGGTCGTGTTCGCAGTTTAGAAACACCCTTAGAAAATCCCCGCACTGCACTACCCTGGTTACTTGAGGAGCCAGAAAAACCCGCAGCCCTGATTTTTGGTAGGGAAGACCGGGGATTAAGCAATGAAGAATTAAATTATGCCCAGAGGTTTGTTGCTATTCCCACAAGTCCAGATTATGTAGCTCTAAATTTGGCCACTGCTGTAGCAATCTGTTGTTATGAATTGTCACAATCTGCCCAACAACCTAAGACTCAGACCATAGCCCAACCTGAAGCTCCCTTAGATATTGTAGAAGGATACTACCAGCAATTAGAATCACTATTACTGAAAATTGGTTATATATATCCCCATACAGCAGCTAGTCGCATGGGAAAATTTCGCCAACTTTATAATCGCGCTCACCTGAAAACTGGGGAGGTAGCCATGCTCCGAGGAATTTTGCAGCAGGTGGAATGGGCCCTGAAAAACCAGAGGGATGGTGAAAACTTGTAATTATTCGTTTAATATATACGCAATCACCCCCCCAAAATATTTAACATAGCTTAAAACTAAACACAAAACTGCTACTTAGTGGCAAAGTGGAATTTGAGTACTAAATATTGCTTAAAGATTAAGTTTTGGGTCAGGAGTCTGCAAGAAAACAGTCAAGTGGGTCACAAGGAGTAACTGTGTCAGAGTCAAGTGACGAACTAACAGCTTTCTCGCGGCGACAACCCTTAAATCGCCGCCAACGTCCACAAAAAGTTCAAAAAGTGGCACAAAAGAAAGTTAAAGCTAATAGCCAGCAGCAAGCTGTCAATGGACGAGAAGCGGCGCTAGCACGCCCAAAAAATCGCATTAGTCCTCCCCCAACCCCTAGTGTTATACGCACCAGCAGGGTAAAATCGGATTTAGTTATGCCAACGGCAGTAAAACCCATACCAACTGGGAAAGGGAAAATTCCTCCCTTTCGACCAGGTGCTGTAATGGTGAAAACAGTGCGGATGGAAAAGCCGAAAGTTGGCAAACGAACATCGCGGAAAACGCGATTGAAGCCAATGGCCAAAACCATGTTGTATGTTGTGCGGTTGTTGATAGTGGGTGTTGGGATGGGTGCAATTGTGGGCACGGTGTTGTCAGTATTAGACCCGGCTAATCGCATCAGCACAACTCCTGTACCCCAATCTAATACTAATGTGGCGCGATCGCAGCCACAACCTACTCAAGCTCCCCCAACTGCCACTTCGAGCCTATACCTATCCCAGGAAATTATTTCCTTAAAAAACGCCGTGCAAAATTTGGCGGCGACCAACCCAAGTCTTACACCAGGCATTTTCTTGGTAGATTTGGATACTGGTAATTATGTAGATATCAACGCCTCTACCAGTGTGCCAGCAGCTAGCACAATCAAAGTACCGATTTTACTTGCTTTTTTCCAGGATGTGGACGCAGGGAAAATCCGCCTGGATGAAATGCTGACCATGCAACAAAATATGATAGCTGGCGGTTCTGGAGATCTGCAATATAAACCAGCCGGAACCCAGTACAACGCCCTGGAAGTCGTCACGAAAATGATTACAATCAGCGACAATACGGCGACAAATATGCTGATTGCTCGCTTGGGAGGGATAGAAGCGTTAAACGAGCGTTTCCGCACTTGGGGATTGACAACTACAAAAATTCGTAATCAACTCCCAGATTTGGAAGGAACAAATACAACTAGTCCCAAAGAATTAACGAATTTGATGGCTATTATTAGTCAGGGGAATTTAGTCAGTATGCCATCACGCGATCTTATGCTCGATATAATGCGTCGCACCCAAAGAGACAGTTTGCTACCATCTGGTTTAGGAACAGGTGCAAGAGCATTCCATAAAACGGGCGATATTGGTACTATGCTGGCAGACACAGGTTTAATTGTTGTTCCAACTGGCAAGCGTTATATAGCTAGCGTCATGGTACAACGTCCCCAAAACGACCCTCGTGCCGAAAAACTGATTAGCTCAATTTCTCGTGCTGCCTACGAAGAGTTTAGCCAAAATGCTGTTATACCCAACAGTACTACAAGCACAGTACCTGCAAATGGTTATCAGCCCCAGGTTGGGAATCCTGCTTTACCCAACAGTACACCAGGCACTATACCCATGAACGTTTATCAGCCTCCTGTTATCAGTCCTGTACCGGCAAACGGTTATCAATCTCCAGTTATGAATCCGCAATATTATCCCCCAAGATAATTACTCATTTATTACTCTTTCTCATAACAGCAACTTTATTTTAATTTGGTTTTAAATTCCTAGTTGAAGAATTAAAACTAGCCCTTTCGAGATGATTTGTAAAATCTCTTTTTTTCTCTGTGTCCTCTGCGACTCTGCGGTTTAAAAGTATTTTTTTAAACCACAGAGACCCAAAGGACACAGAGTATAGAGCTTAAAATAATTCGTAATTCGTAATAGAGCCTCCGGCACGCTACGCGAATGTAATTCGTAATTATATTTTGTGACTAATTACTATAAATACAATAATCAAATTGTCAAAAGCAAAGCTAAATAATGTTGTTATCTTTGAACTATTAACTTTTTTGATATCTCATTCCTGGTAGTTGCGAAACTAAACCCATAAGTTCCAACTGTAATAAAGCACCCGAAACTGAGCCAGCAGCCATGCCCGTTTGTTGAACAATAAAATCGAAGGGTAAAGCTTCACTTGCGATCGCATCCATTACTGTTTGCAATTCTGACGATAAAGTTGGAAGATTTAACTTTTCTGGTGCTGGAGAAGTCTCGACTCCATCAATTTGTGGTATTGCTCCCAGCATTGTTAACAGTTCATCTAATTCCTTCAGAATGAAAGAAGCCCCCTGACTCAATAACTTTAAGCACCCTTGGGATGGATAATCGTCTACTCTCCCAGGTAATGCATAGACATCTCTGCCAAATTCATTGGCGTAGGTAGCTGTAATTAAAGCACCAGATTTGATCGGCGCTTCCATTACCAAAATAGCGCGGCTTAAACCTGCGATAATTCGGTTGCGGCGGGGAAAATGAGTGCGATCGGGTGGGGTTTTTGTGGGGTACTCACTCACGACTAAGCCAGCCGTCAAAATTTGCTTATATAAATCACGATTTTTATGGGGATAGATGACATCTACGCCAGTTCCCAAAACTGCGATCGTGCGTCCACCTGCTTTCATGGCGGCGATGTGGCTTTCTGTGTCAATTCCCTCTGCCATTCCAGAAACAACTGTAAAGCCATTTTTAGCCAAAGCTGTACTAATTTGGCGAGTCCAACGGATACCGTATTCTGAAGGTTGGCGCGTGCCGACAATACCAACCATCGGTTTTTGTCCGAGATTTTCTTGGAGTTCGACTTCACCGCGATAGTACAAAATCGGCGGTGGACTCGGAGTTTCTAACAGTAAGCGGGGATAATCTGCATCTGCTGGTGTCCAGAAATGGGAGTTTTCCTGCTGGTGCTTAATGAATAGTTGTTCTGGATGCAAACGCGATCGCTGTTTTACTACTTTTTCTAATGTTTGCAAACCAAAACCTTCTACTTCTCCTAACTGTACCTTGGTAGCATTCCAAGCATTAGCCAGCGTGCCAAAGTGCTGTTGCAGCCGTCGCAGTAATACTGGGCCAATTCCCGAAATTTGTGCCCAAGCTAGCCAATATGCGCCTTCTTCAACCACATTTCCATCCTCACATCTACTCTGATTGAGTATTCCCAAATTAGTGCTGACTGTTGATGTAGAAAGCAGTGGGAGAAATTTCCAATACCCAATATCTAGCCCCTTGACCTTTTTTAGTTAATTTTAGATACAGAACCAACACTCATAGCGCAGCACCAGCTCATCCTGGATCATCTTGCAATTTTTAATTAATAATTTTTAATTTTTAATTGGAGCGTTCGCGCAGCGTCTCGTAGAGAAGCGACTTGACTCTTGACCCTTAACCATTGACTATTAACTATTGACTATTCTTATTATTTTCTGCGATGAAATATTTCTATCGTCTTTTAATAAGCCTATCTGGGTGCTTAATATTTTTACTAGTGCATAGTGGACTTGGTTTGTTGCCGAGTTTGGCTGCTGAGAAAGTTACTGTTAGATATGGGTTGTTTGAGCAATCAATCCCGGTGGCCGATATACGCAGCTATAGCGAGACACAAAAGGCTTCTAGCGATCTAAAATCTTTCTTAGATTACCTCAGCGCTGAGGAGAAACAGAAGTTTCAAGAGACTCTTCAGGTGAAAATGTCTCTTGATATTGTGGCTGTAGATAAGCTGATAAATACAAGTATGGGTAAGCAAATTTTATCTTTTGCATCCTCTGCGATCGCCCGTCGCGATCAAGCCAGTCCACAAGCCCTGCGATCTGCTATCATCATCGGAGCAAAATCACCAGAAGGTTTAGGAGTAGTTAGCTTTCTAGAAGCATATCCCAGTAATCAACTAGTTGTTGATGTGTCAAAAATTTCTAAGCTAGCTGGTCTGGCAAATTCCTCTTCTAGTGCTGATGCACCTCCAAAGGACAATGTAAGTTCTTCACCTTTAGGGAAAATTGCACTGCAATATCAGACACTCGCCGCCCAAGATAAACAGTTTTCCGGTTGCTTATTTGGTGATTCTGTTTCGGCTGGACTTGGTAATACTCTGGGGAGTGGTACTTTTAATTTTGGGTTAAATGGTCTGAGTACAATCTCATTATTGGAACAACTTAAAAGTTTAATTCCTACCAAGGTTAAATGTGAAAAAGCAATTATTGCCGTAGGTGCAAATGATGCTTGGTATGGAATTAGCGATGAGTTATTTACCAAAAATCTCCAAGAAGCGATCGCATTGATCAGAACAATGGGAAATAAAGAGATTTTTCTGATTCCAGCTTTTTATTCAACAGTTGCAGCAAGCTTAGACCCAACTGTAGCAGCCCCACTTCCTAAAGTTGAGCAAATTAATGTTCTAATTAATCAAGTTGCTGAGAAAGAGAAAGTGCCAGTTGCAGCAGCAGGATTAACGCCCTTGTATGAAAATAATGTTCTTAAAGAAAATTTAACCAGTGATGGCGATCATCTGAATGCAGAGGGCCTAAAAATTTATCGGCAAGCATTATTACAATTGCTACAAAAATAATTTCACAGTCTACTTTACCTAATCTCCCCTCATTTGAGGGGCTGTCCAGTTTTTTGTTTTTAAAATACGTTTAACATCATCGTAATTTATGGGTGCATAATTATGGCAATCTACCCCCACATCAAAAGATAAAGACGTGGAATCGTCAGGAAGTTGACCATGTGAGTGTCCATAAAGATGACAAGTACCATAATGAGAAGCTTGCCAAACCCTCATAGCATAATGCAACAGAACAATTAACTGTCTGCCTTGATATCCCTCAGAATCTGGTATTGTCAACTCATAATAATCTTTAATCCACTCAAAACGGTCTTTACAAGCTTCGGCTGCTTTATCATGATTGCCACGAATCAGATAAATTTTACCGTTAAGCCGTTCAAGAATTTTCTTTAATTTCTGAGGAGAACAAAGCCCAACATCTCCTAGATGATACACTTCATCATCAGCAGTGACTTTGCTGTTCCAATTCTCAATTAATGCTTCATCCATCTCCTCAATAGAAGAAAATGGTCTTTCTGTGTACTCTAAAATTTTTTTATGCCCGAAATGAGTATCGGCAGTAAACCAAATCACCATTGAACTTGTATTGTTAGGGTATTTTTGAAAAATTCTAAAGGTCACTCCTGGGAGGGTAGCTCAACTTTAGCCATTTTCCGCTAACAACGCTGCCCAATTCTGAACTATGAACGGATCAATCGCTTTTAGGATTTCCAATTCAAAAACCGCGCATAAAGATAAGCGATGCTTTCATCAATAATTGCCCGTACACCGTGGCTAGAATCCCACCATTTGTTTGGTTCATAATCTTGGGTTTTAGCAGCGATCGCACCGACTTGGACGTTAGGTGTAAGTAGTTTTTTGAACAGCAACCAACTTCTTCGGGTGTGAACATCCAAAGAAAAAACATTAACTGACTGTGGGTTTAAATCTGAATTAGATAGCCAGCGATTAAATTCAGCAGCAGATGCATAACTACGATCCTTAATTACCATAGGTGTTGGAACAGCTACCACCTTCTCTGATTCTAAACCGAGCTTTTTGAAGGTTGCAGCTGACACTTCTGCAAAGTTCTTGTATTCGCTCAAATAATTTCCTTTTTCTATTGAACCTCCTGTGGTAATTACTAGACGATAGGAACCTGTTTTGAATTCACTCAAAGCTTGTTGTATGGCATAATCTGGAAGCCATCCTTCAACAACTAATACTTCTGCTGATTTGATCGGGGAAGTCACGGCGAGAAATGAGTGTATGTGAGTAATAGTGAAAAATATTAAATAAGCAATCAAAGCGATTGCAATCGCCCACCCCTGAGCCGTAATTGTCCACATTTCTTGGCGTTTTATTAGTTTGATTTTCAGAAATTTTTGACGCCGACGATTTTTTGTCTGCATTAACCCTTAGCTAAATGTTGTTCTTTTAAGTAAGTAAATACAGATTTATCTCCAATATCAGCAGGAATTGCTTGCACTGTTTTTCGGAGAGCAAACACTAAAAACAACGTTGCCCAAATTCCTAATAAAATACTCTCCCCCTGAGTAGGTAAAATTCCTACCAAATGTCCCAACAACAGTAGCGGTACTATTAGGGTTAATCCTTTAGTTTCTAAGCGATTGAAGCAAAAAGCTTCTTTAAAATAAATACCGGTTAAAGCAACAAAGGTAAAACCAACTCCAAATAAGGTAAGAGGCTGATTGTAAACAGTGAGAACCAAAGGTTCACTACTAGAGAGCGCCAAAATCACTGATGCTATACTACCGATCGCCCAAAAAATTTGCAACATTCGGTGTAATGATGCCATATAGATATGAATGGTAAATAAACTTACACCAAGGGCAAGACTAAAACAAGCATATAGAGGTGTAAGTGCAGTTGCAATCGGATTATTATTGAGCAAAACCAAAGCGCTGCCTATAGCAAAGCTCAGTGCTGCAACCATTAAGCCGGCGCGGTAGATAATTACGCCAGTGCGATCGCTCTGAGTAACTGTAAATTCCCCAAACTGACCTTGATAAACTTCTGCTGGAGGTAGTGTTTGCGTAGTCATAATTAAAAATATTGTTACGATTTACTAATAGAGTACAACGAGAAATTCCTAAAGGCTTATTTTTATTATTATGGGCAATAAGACTAGTTTAATATCACAACCCCTAAAATCTTAAGCTATTGTTGTAGTATTTGTTGATTTCACATACGTAGGAGCTTTCTTTTGCATAAAGTACAAAGCTACGGTTTTGGAAGCAGGAGGGAGAACATAAAAACATCTTTAATAGATTAATTTTGAGTCTTATATTTTCTACCTCAGTGACTAGCAAACTGCTGCGTATCTATCATTGGATAGATTTAATTGGGGAACAAAAGACATAGAAACTAATGAAGCACAGCATAAATCCAGTTGTTAGCATTTCAAGTAAACTCCAAAAAATAAATTATCCAATTTCTACGTTTGACTACGATTTTCCCTCTCCCTGCCTCCTGCCCCCTGCCTCTATTGTCCCCAAGCAAAACTTACGAACGTGAGTGCGTGTCGTAGACAAGCAATCGCATGGACTAGTTCTTAGTTGGAGATTTTGCGATTGCTTCGCTTCACTTTGTTTCGCTCGCAATGACATACAAAAAAGTGGGATGCTCCCGATCGCAATTAGCCAAATAAAGGCTGCTCAAAAATACTATTACTAATTAGTCACAAAAAACTACCCACTGATAGCGGAGTTACCTAACTGTATTATCAAGTCCCCCTGCGATTGTTGAACCCAAACAAAGCGCGATGGTGAGCGATGCTGTTGCTGCTAGCGCTGCTACCGTGCGAATGTGATTCCAGATTGTCCAATTGACAAGATAGGTAGACCATAGGTTCGCACCTTCAGTACTGTCCGGCTCGACTCTTGCCAGGGCTTCATTGAGAGGCACATTGAAAAATATTGTCACACCTAATGTCCCAACGAGGTAAAGCAAGCTGCCGAGGAGCAAGTAGACAGCACCGGGTTGATGCCACTTTAATAGCGAGGAGATTAAAAGAAAAATACAAGCCGCAGCCGTTCCCAAAAACGCTGCCATAAAAAATGGATTGATTACCGTGATATTGATGAATTGCATGGCGGCAATGCCTTGCGGCGGTTTCAGCCGAGCCAGGGCGTTCATCACGAAGGTAGAGAAGGCGAAGAATACTCCAGCTATTAGCCCACAACCTAGTACTGAGAAAAGCTTTAATGCGAAATAATGTTGTTGAGTTATCAGATGTTGCAGCATTGTACCTGCTCACTAGTTAGAACTTTTTCAATTTGCTTCGGAGCTTGTATTTCAGTAAATAGCTGAATTGCTCGATTAAAATTCATTTGACTCTCATCAGGCTTTGCCATTTTTTGATAAGTTAAACCTAATTGAAAATAAGCTTCAGCTAGATCGCACTTAGCATCTATTTTATCCAACAGTTCTATTGCTTCTCTATGGTGAGCCAAGGCTAATTCAAAATCTGTTTGTTGTCGATGGATTTCTGCTAAACCATTGAGTGTTTTTGCTTTTACCTGCATATAGTGGCTTTCTTCAGCAAAGGTTAAAGCTTGATGTAATATTTTATTTGCTTGATAAGTCTCTCCTAAATTGACGTAGGTTTGACCCAAAATTTGCATGAAATACACAAATCTGCCCGTCTGTTCTACTAGTTTTTCGTTCGTAATATTCTGATAAGCTACATCTGCTAATTGATATGAGGCATCACGTAAGCCTAAATAAGAATATACCAAAGCTAAACATACTGAAGCTTTCTCTGCCCAGCGATAATGTTCAGTATTTTCAGACAGATAAATTACTTGTTGAAATAACTTTGTAGCTGCCTCTAATTCCCACAAATCTATTTGATAAAGACCAATGCTTAATAGAGAATCCACCTCTAGCATTCTTAGATAGTAAACTGAATGTTTATTTTCTAGCTGAGGTACAAGAGATTTGAGGGCTTGGTTTGCCAAAGTGATTGTCTTTTCTTGACAGGCGATCGCTTGACTAATTTTACCTGTTATCCAATATAAATCACCCAATATATTATAAAGCTCGCTAAAATTTTGGTCATTTCCTAGATTGTGAACAACTTGATTAATTGCCGCGAGTATCGGTTGAATCAAACCCATCCTATATAACGTACTACCAAGAGGCAAAAACTGCTGCCATTGATTATTTCGGCTCTTTAAAATTACCTTTCCTGCTAACTCAAATTCATTAATTTCTATATAATGATAATATGCTTCCAGAGATTGCAAAGCATCCTTAAAGGTTTCAATTTGTTTTATACTGGCTGTCCAAAATTCTGCGGCTTTGTAGTTGGCAATTTCCCATTCATTGCTGGGACGTAAACGCGCGATCGCTTCAGCACGAATCACGGGATGCAGCCAGTATTCACCTTTATCGCACTCTACCAAAGACCGATTTCTCAAGGAGGCGATGATTTGGCGATGTTGATCGGGTGGGACATCCCATAGTAAACAAAATAACCCTTGAGATGGAATTCTGGGTATATCTTGGTAACGATAACATCCCAAACGGCAAAGTAAGCGATAAGCTTGGGGGTCGAGGATTTGCAAACGATTGATTTGACTAACTGCTAAATTTTTTAAGTCGGTTGCTGCTAAAGGATCGGCATGATTTTCTTGCCAATAAAGAACCATATCACCATCAAAATCCTCCTGAATCGAACCACAGAGAATTCCCATTGCTTTAGCATTACCGCCATAAGTGCGATGCATGATTTGCAAAGTTTGCGAGTTGATGACTAACCCACGGTTGCTAAAAAACTTTTGCCATGCACTTTCATCCAAACCAGGAAGCCGATAGTGATTTACATTTAGCCCAGGTTCACAAAGGCGATCGCGGCTAGTAATCAAAGTAACAGATTGCACCCTGGCATCAGCCAATACCCGCAATAGTTCTACATAGTTGCGGTGAGAAGCAATCAACCCACCATGTTGATCTAATGCAGGTTCGAGATTGTCAATTAATACCCCAATCCGCCGATTGTGGAGTTGGCGCTTGAGTCTTCCTAATGTAACCCCAAATTCTACCCCAGGTTCTTGATCAAAATCTTGTTTGAGCCATTCCTCCACTACTCGTTCGGCGGGGGTGATGTTTTGCGTTTCCTTCGCCATCAGTAGTTCTAAAACCAAGTCAAATTCTTGATGGAGATATTGCTGCGCTAGAGTAGTTTTTCCTAAGCCTCCCTCGCCTTGGATGACAATAACTTTCGATCCCTGATTTACCAAATTATTCAGGTGAGCGATCGCTTCTGTTCGGCCAATAAAATTGGTATCCTCTAATTTTGGGGTGGGATGTGGCGATCGCGAGTAATCAATCAGACTGGATGATATTGCAGTCGTTTTTCTTAAAACTCGCTCCAAAGTAGCGCGACAGTTACTTTTAGTAATCTTTTCTCGCAATACTTTAGAAAGCAGCTTCCATAACTGAGAACCAGCATCCTTGGCGTGTCCTTCCGTACAACCGTAAGAATGAGCGATATCTAAGTATTTTCTACCCAACCAAACTTGCACAAGAATCACTTTTTGCAAATCGCTCAACCGTTCCCCAGTCTGTGGGGGAATTGTAGCGTCTAACCATGCTAATGCTGCTTCAGCGTCCATTGTGTAACGACGAGGGGAGTTCAGATTTTAGGGACAACTATAAATCACTTTACAGTTATGCTGCTGAAGTTTTCGGATAAGATTCTGTAAATCCGACTTTTTTCCCGACTTTTATCGAACAGAATTCAGGAATCAGGAGTCAAAATGGGCTGAACCTTAGCTATCCGCTAACAGAATGAGTTTTATAGCAATCCTAAATGAGTTGTGAAAATGCGCGATGTCCAGATCCCCGACTTCTCGGAGAAGTCGGGGATCTAATTTTTCACGAATGATTTAGGATTGCTATATACGACTAGCAGATAGCGCAGCGTCTCCGGCTCCACTCCTAAATTCTGAATTATTTTTCAATTAGTTCAATTTTGTAATAGTTAAAATTAAAGTTCCATGATAGTTAAAATACATTATTGGAACATCATTGGCATAACAAGTACTGAAGAGCCATTTTACATAATTGTAACGATAGAAGTGAGACTTCACTTATTACATACGAATAATCACTTGCCGGAGAAAAAACATCAAGGAGATAAATTTATAAATTTGTGTTAATTCAATGCCTTGAATAATCTTTTTTTAACCTCTTATTAATTAAAAAAAGTTACCCTTCCTAGATAATTGAGGCTAGCTATTTGCAACAAATTAAGCCTCATCCAAAACATCAGGGAGTACACATTGAATTTATCGAGACGTCAGTTTTTTAGCCTGGCAGGGGCATCTGCTACAGGTGCTGTCCTTCTATCTCCTTTGCAAGCATTCTATGCTAAACCTGCGATCGCTGCGGGCCCCTACGGCAATTTAGTGACTGACCCCAACGGAGTATTAGATTTGCCAGCTGGATTCACTTACCGCCGACTGTCCGAAACAGGCCAAACGATGAATGATGGTTACTTAGTACCGGGTGGCCACGATGGGATGGGTGCTTTTGCCGGGTCTAATGGCAATACGATTCTAATTCGCAATCATGAACTCGGTACTTCTGGCAATGGTGTGGGCGCTCCCAATGGCAGCAAGTACAACACAAATGGGAGGGGCGGTTGTACTAAATTGGTTGTTAATTCTTCCCGTAACTTGGTAGAACATCGGGGTGTTCTAGCGGGAACTATTCGCAACTGTGCCGGTGGCCCTACGCCTTCAGGGTCATGGTTAACCTGCGAGGAAACTTTTGAAAGCAATAACGGCAAGAAGCATGGTTATGTGTTTGAAGTTCCTAGTAGTGCAAATACTTTTGTCACTCCCGTCCCACTAACCGCTATGGGGCGTTTTAATCACGAGGCTGCTGCTGTAGACCCCAACACAGGGTATATCTACATGACAGAAGACCGGAGTAATGGGCTTTTCTACCGCTTCATTCCCAACCAAACCAACAACCTGAGTGCTGGCGGCACGCTATACGCTTTAAGGATTATAGGGTCATCTGGAATTAACACAGCTACGGGTTTCCCAATAAATACACCTAAAGCGGTGAACTGGGTACAGATTAGCAATCCTGATCCCACATCTGATACTGTCAGAACAGCAGGGTATAATAGCGGTGCCGCCAGGTTTTCAGGTGGGGAAGGCATCTTTTATGGCAGTGGTTATGTCTATTTCACTTGCAAGAGTGGTAGTAGTTCTGGGAATGGGCAGATTTGGCGTTATTCGCCCGCTAATAATACCGTTGAACTCTATATTGAACCCAACAATTCTGGTGTATTAGATAATCCAGACAATATTATAGTTTTCCCCAACCGGGACATCTTTCTCTGTGAAGATGGGGATGGAACGGATTACATTCTAGGCATTACTCCCAGTGGCAGTCTTTATAAGTTTGCCAAGAACGCCCTCAACACATCAGAGTTCGCCGGAGTCTGCTTCTCCCCTGATGGTCAGACGATGTTTGTCAATATGCAGAGTCCAGGAATAACCTTCGCTATCTGGCCAACCACCGCCTCCTGGTAACGCTACGTCCTGTTTCAGCCTAGTTAGGGGAGAGAGCGATTGATCGCCCTGGCTAGGCTCTTATCGTGACTTAAAATCGGGAAAAAGAGTTTATCGAGTGATTTGGGATCAGATTAGAAGTGCAAGGTTTGAAACCGAAATTTTCTATAACCAACTTTTTCCCCGACTTTTGCAACCCTATCACATAAAACTGCCGACTTCAGCCGACTGACAAAACGAAGTGCGATCGCTTAGGCTATTGGGCATAGAGATAAAAATTTAAGTATAAAAATATGCTTAATATCCTCAGCCCAATCACAACAGACTTAGCAGGTCAAAGCTATCCCAGCCCTCATTACTTACAAACACAAGGCCGCATTCGTTCACTCATAGATAGATATATTGCCGTCGAAAAACTACATGAACGTCTGCAAGATTTACCAATACAGTTTGCCAATCCCCAACCGCGTGCTTGGAAACTCATCGATTGGCAAACAATTAACCGCAATCAAATTATCGGCTTAGACGCAGAGGTATTTTTATCTATATTGATAGGTGCAATGGATACAGAAGCTCCCATTCGCGGTTATACCCAAACCAGTCGGCAATATTTGGAAAAATTGCATCCTCAAATGGCTCGGTTTGTTGGTGGAAGTGTCGGTGAAGATGGCGAACTGCTGGAACTTGGTTTGTGGGAAAAGGAAGAACGTCAGCACACACCCGCATTAATCAAAATCTACACCCAATTAACAGGCGAGAAAATTACCCCAAAACTTCGGACTGTTAGAAGCTATCTTCCCACAGATGACGCTTACGAAGACTTATATCGCCACGGCTTACACCGCATTGCTACAGAATACGGTGCAACCTGTCTTTATATTTGGTTAATGGCTCACACTACTGGCGCACTCCAGGATGTTCTAGAGGAACTAGCACAGGATGAAATCAACCATACAACCAAATTCTGGGGGTTTGGAGTCTGGACTTTCCCTGATACTGGGTTGATGCGAATTGGACGCACGCTGATCAAAACGCGATCGCAAAATTATCAGCGTAACAACCTCATGCGTACTCTCCGCCGCATGATGGGTACACTCAACTGGAATGCTTGGTCATTAACAAACAAAACAACTCTCTTATTCACCTTCATCTATACAATGCATCGTTTGTGGAGTTGGAACAACAGCCTCACACCAGAGTATCTGCAAGATTTATTTGAAACTACTTATTAGTAAAAACAAAGGACAAAGGACAAATGACAAATGACAAATCAAAATTACCCACAGATTTAAATCCGCAAAAAATACCCCAACATATCGCCGTCATTATGGATGGTAACGGACGATGGGCAACTAGTCGAGGATTACCGCGCATTGCTGGACATCGCCAAGGAGCAAGAACACTCAAAGAATTATTGCGTTGCTGTAAAGATTGGGGAATCAAAGCCTTGACAGCTTATGCTTTCTCAACAGAAAATTGGCAGCGTCCCGTTGAAGAAGTGGATTTTCTGATGCATTTGTTTGAGCGATTACTACACCGCGAGTTAGCTCAGATGCATCAAGAAGGTGTACGAATTTCATTTATTGGAGATTTATCGGCATTACCCAAGTCTCTACAAATGGAAATGGAACGTTCAATGACAGAGACGTTGAACAATCAAGCAATCCATTTTACTGTTGCTGTCAACTATGGTAGCCGCAACGAAATTACCAGAGTTTGTCGTCAAGTAGCTCAACTCGTGGAACAAGGCGAACTCAGCGCCCAAGAAGTGAATGAAAGCCTTATAGAACAACATCTCTACACAGCAGATACTCCAGAACCCGATTTACTGATTCGTACTAGCGGTGAGATGCGATTGAGTAATTTTCTGTTGTGGCAAATGGCGTATACAGAGATGTATTTCACCGATATTCTTTGGCCAGATTTTAATAGAGAAGCATTTCATCAGGCTTTGTTGAGCTACCAAAGCCGCGATCGCCGTTTTGGTCAACTTAAAGCTTCACTGTCAGCTTAGGGTATTTGAAAAACCTCTCTCCTACAAATTAGAGATACTTTAAATTTCCCCCTTCCCGCGTCGGGAAAGGGGTTAGTTTTTTGTTGCTATGAGGCATAAAGTAAAAGCACCCACATTACCAGGATGGTATATGAGCGCTAATAAATTAAAACATTATTGAGGATAATCTATCTGCTATGACAGACCGAAGTAACTATAAGAATAGCAGGCGGTGGGTAAATAAACTGCAAGGGTAGTTACAAATGTTTTGTTAAAAATAGTACTTACTGTAAGGTATTGCTTATTTTCCTAAAATGTGCGATGCAAAATTGGGTGATTCTTACAGCAGTAAACTACGCCCTCAAAATACTTAAAGCCACCGCCTCCGCCACCTTGATACCATCGATCCCAGCCGAGAGGATTCCACCCGCGTATCCCGCACCCTCACCAGCTGGATAAAGACCGACTGTATTTAAACTCTGATAATCCTCTTTGCGTTTAATCCGAATCGGTGATGATGTGCGGGTTTCCACCCCAGTTAACACGGCATCATCCATTGCAAATCCCTTTATTTGTTTGTCAAAAGCGGGAAGGGCTTCGCGGATAGCTGCGATCGCATAATCTGGTAAGCTCTCACTCAAATCACCCAAATGTACCCCAGGTGTATAAGACGGTTTAACCGTGCCAAATGCTGTTGAAGGGCGATGATTGAGAAAGTCTCCCACCAACTGCCCTGGAGCTTCATAAGTTCCACCGCCTAATTCAAAAGCCCGTTCTTCCAAGCGCCGTTGGAAGTCGATTCCTGCTAGGGCATTTCCCGGATAATCTTCAGGTGTGATGCCCACAACGATCGCACTATTGGCATTGCGCTCATTGCGAGAGTATTGGCTCATCCCATTGGTGACAAGTCGCCCCGGTTCTGATGCGGCTGCAACCACCAAGCCTCCAGGACACATACAAAAACTATAAACGGAACGACCATTTTGGCAGTGGTGAACCAGTTTGTAATCGGCAGCACCTAAAAGTTTATGACCAGCTTGAGCGCCAAAACGACATTTATCGATGAGAGTCTGGGGATGTTCGACCCGAAAGCCGATGGAAAAAGGTTTTGGCTCGATGTAAACCCCGCGTTCAAATAGCATTTGGAAAGTATCGCGGGCGCTATGACCTACAGCCAAAACCACATGATCGCTGGCGATATATTCTCCACTGGCGAGGGTAACTCCCCGCACCTGTCCATTTTCGATATTGATATCTTCCACCCGACTTTGAAAGCGAATTTCACCGCCCAGAGATTCGATTTTGGCACGCATACTTTGGACGATTCCCACCAGTTTGAACGTGCCGATATGCGGTTTGTTGATATAAAGAATTTCTGGTGAGGCTCCGGCATTGACGAGTTCGGTTAATACTTTGCGCCCATAATGCTGAGGATCTTTGACTTGACTGTAGAGTTTGCCATCGGAGAATGTACCCGCCCCACCTTCGCCAAATTGAGCATTTGATTCGGGGTTGAAGCCTGATTTTCTCTTCCAAAAGCCAAAAGTATCAGCAGTGCGATCGCGGACTTGTTTACCACGTTCTAAAATGATTGGGCAAAAACCCATTTGCGCCAGCATCAAACCCGCAAACAATCCACAAGGCCCAGTACCAATTACGATGGGGCGAATCGCCAAATTGCTCGGTGCTTGTGCCACTGGGCGATAACTCATGTCTGGAGTCACCATTACATGAGGATCTTTTTTCAGGCGCTTGAGTAGATGATTTTCCTGAGTCGTTTCTACATCCAGAATATAAACAAGGGTAATCTCTCCTTTCTTACGGGCATCGTAGCTACGCTTGAAGATGGAATAGCTGATCAAATCTTCGTCTGTGATTTGCAGCTTTTTGAGGATGGCAGTCTTGATCTCATCTTCAGGATGATCAAGCGGGAGCTTTACTTCTGTTAGTCGTAACATGGCGAGGAGAAATTCATACTATCTATCAAAATTTTAATCAAAGTCACTGTGATGGGGCTAATGCTTAAACCAGACTGACAGCCGACTCTAACATTCGTATTATCCCAAGTCCAGCATCTATTTCCACTTCCACACCGATTGGCAAGGTAAATTTATCTTTAATATGACCAATCATTGAACCGTACCAAGCAGGAATACCTAAAGGAAGTATATGTTGTTGCAATACTTGCATTAATGTAAATGACGGTTCATCTCCAAGACTACATTTAGTGCATTGCCCAAAGATAAAGCCAGCAATTTGATTAAGTATTCCAGCAGTTTTTAATTGCGTCAGCATCCTATCTATACGATAAACATCCTCGCCAACTTCTTCCACAAACAGAATGCTTTTGTTCCAAGTAGGTAGATAAGGTGAACCTACCATTGCTGATAAAACTGACAAGTTTCCACCCACAAGTTTACCTCTCGCCTTTCCTGGTGCTATTGTCTCCACCCGCACTTCGCTAGGGTTGAGATTTTGCATAGTCACAGCTTCAGCATTAAATAGGATGCGCTTGAAGTAATCGACTGTAAATTGATTCCAGGTAGATGTGGCAACTGGCCCATGAAAAGTAATCATTTGACTACGGGCATTAATTGCTAACAATAGCGTCGTAATATCGCTGTAACCGATGATAATTTTCGGACGGGAGCGGATTAGCGAGTAGTTGAGTAGGGGTAAAATGCGATTACAACCCCAACCACCACGCATGGGGATAATTGCTTTGATGGTGCGATCGCTAAACATCAAGTTTACATCCTGGGCGCGATCGCTATCTTTACCAGCTAAATAGCCGTAACGATCTAAAATATGCTTACCCAGCTTGACTTTTAACCCTAACTGTGAAATTGATTTCTGCGCTGCTTCGATATCTTTAGCGTCAACGATACCCGCAGGGGCGATTAATCCTACAGTATCGCCAACTTGCAGACGTGACGGCTTACGAATGATGTTTGGGGATATACCTTCAGCAGTAAATGTTGGTATCTGAGTGGCTATGGTAGCTAGTCCACAGGTTGCAAGAAATTCCCGACGCTTGATATTCATAACTATTTTGTTGGGGATTAGGATTCTAAAAAGTTAGATCCCCGACTTCTTTGAGAAGTCAGGGATCTAGATACCGCGAATTTTCACAAATTAAATAGAATTGCTATACCTAAATTCTTGTTGACTAATTTTACTCATGAATCATGCGGCGAAGATCGTCAAGAGGGGATTCTGGTTCCGTGATTTCTGAATTGTTGCTGTTAGTTATTTGTACATTTTCCTCTTCAATATAGAATTCAACACTTATGTTAATTTTCACTTTCCCTTTTTTCCAGCTTTGAGAACCTAGTGCTAAAATTTCGCAATTGATACCCTCTTGAAACCAATTCATATTCGGAGAGTCTTTTATCTCTACTCCTTGTCTACTTAATTCTTCATTCAATTCTTCATTCAATGTATCTTCCAGTTTGGAGTTAAATGAGATATCCATTGCTTGCCTAAATTTAGCAATTTTATATGTATTGTCTCCAAAGTCCAGAACATCACCATCGTTACACTCTATTGCCTTGAATCCATCTTCCATATCAACCTCATTTTTTAAACTTTTCTAATTTACACAAAGCTGCGATTAGTGAGTGACTTAGCACTCACTAAAAGATAGAGTTCTCTTTGAGATTAAAGTTAAATATTTTGCTCTATACCGGAAATTACAAATCCATTGTTAGTAAACTTCCCAACAGGATCAAATAAATCATCAATTACAGGCAAAAGATGGTCATATAATTGCATCGACTGTAAACAACTATTGATACTAGAAGCGGCTGAATTATATGCGGCAATGTTTTCTTCAACAACACTCAATAATCGCTGATTATTCGCAATTTTTTCTTCAGCTTCTTGTTGCAGTGTTTTCTCTAAATAAGCCCGCGCCTGTGGGTATTGCTGCAAAATCTCATCCGCTTGCTGATCTGCCATTGGTAACAACTGAGTTTTGAGCGTTTGGTTGATAGTTTGACGGAAAGATTTACGAATAGTTTGTGAAACCTTTGGTTCAAAATCTAACTTCAACAATTGCCTAATTGCTGGTTCTGCTTCCACAATACTTTCAGCGTCATAGCCTTGAGAAGTTTGTGATAAAGTTTGGCGAAATTGATATATAGAAAAAGTCCCTTCGTCATAAAATCTTGGACTTTCTCGCACGAAGCGATCGCACTCTACACTAGCTGCACTCACTAATGCTTGAGTAACGCTTTTTTCTAAATTTCTAATCTCTTGTTCAATGCCACCATCGTTATCTAATAAACGATATAGTTGGCGATAATATTCTGACTTGCGAATCTTGTCAATTAATCGTTGGAAATAATTTGCAACTACTTGCTGGGAAGATTCAACCAATATATCTTCTAATTGATTTGCTAAGTAATAAAATGCCTCTACTAAAATAGCAATCAAAGGTGCGGTAGCGTTGCGAGGATGGCTGATTGTTGCACGTCGATAAGCATAAGCTACTGAAAAAGTATCTAGCAATTCATCTAAACGGCGAATCATTCGTGATTGCAATTGCTTAAAGTCTGTTTCAAAAGCATCACAAGAATTATTAATTATTAGGTTAACTTCTTCTGTGATATGCTCACTAAATTCTTTACCAATTTGCTGGAGTTGCTGATTTAAGCGTTGCAACTCTTGTGCCTTCATAGTCTCAATTTCTTGAGGTTGACTATCTAAATTCCGTTGTACACTTTGATAATGCTTTTTCAATTTAATACAAACATCTTCCAAATCATCTGCAAGATTTTTAAATAATTGGGGGCGTTTTTCTTCTGTAAGATAGCGAGTAATAGCTGTGCGAAATTCATCAGTACCACTATCTTGAATTAGTTTTTCTATGAGTTCATTTCCCCAATCTCCTAAAATCCGTACATAATTTTGATTTGGGGTTTCATAGCCGTTAACAGAGACACGAAATTTGGTAGTAGATAGTTTTCCTGAATTTACGCAGTAGTTGTTAAAGGCATAGACAAATTGTGGTGTTTCTTCTTTACCATCTAAACCTTTTATACTTTCTGCAAAAACAGAATCTAAACCAAATCTATCTCGTTGACTTGTCTGTTTAATTTGACTGCCGTAAAATCCTAATAATCCACTGGTTTTATAAACCTTATTTGAATTACCAAATTGCCCATTAATTAAATCGTCTAATCGTTGCCGTAGTTGGGTATTATACCAAGTTTCATCAATGCGATTGAAGATATAGAAAACGCGATCGCGTACTCCCCCATTTTGCCGCATTAATTCCAAAAGTTCTGTTTCTTCTTTTGTCATGTCACCCGCCGAAGCAGGTTTTAGCACACACACCACCGCCGATGTATCAGGATGTTGAATTTTAGCATAAGTTAGTTGTGCGTCTTTCTCTACTGGCGCATCTATGCCGGGAGTATCAATAATGACATTACCATCTTGTAACAGAGGATGATTGCAGTAATATTCTATTCGCTTCAACACGGCACTATTACTACCACGACGGGCATATCCAGCCGCTTCCTTGAGATTGGAAAAGTTAAATTGCTCCATTGAATATGTAGCATTATTAACAGTGTTGATGCGATCGCGGTTTGCTACATATCCCTCTAGCAACAATATTAACGCCTTCGCCTGTTTTGCACGTTCTGATTTACTCTCACCACCTTCCTGCTGAATAACTTTATCACTTCGCAATAGCAAGTCAATTAAATCAGTTTCTTGGTTAATATTAGGTAGTGTCTTAAATTCTAGCTGCTGACACAAATAAACTACCTGTTCCCGAATCTCTACTTCACTTAAAAACGTTAAAACAACACGTTCTTTATCTACATCTGCATACTCAATTTTGCATTCTGTACCTGTAGCGTGTCCTTCTGCACTATAAAGTAATTCTCTCTCCAATAGTGCATTGATTAGCATTGATTTACCAGCACTAAATGCACCTGCAAACACAATCTCAAACTTAGGAGAAATTGCTTTAGTTAAGGAAGTTTGTACAGGTGTGATATCTTGAGAATGTAGCGTTGGTTCTTGTTGTAAAAGTTGTAATATCGACTCAACTTGCTCTTTCAAATTTTTGCACTGAAGCGGTAAATCTGACATATTCAGCATCCTGACAATGTTTATGTATATGTTAGTTACATTTATTGTCTTGATGGTTCAGTAATATTTCTGAGATATTTGTTAAGGTTTAGTTCAACAGGCTTGGGTTGAGCTTTAGTGTTACCCAAAAAATTTTTGAGACGCGATAAATCGCCGTCTCTATAAGTGTTTTGATATTTGGTGTCCCTAACAGTCCTTTGGCCCAACCTCGCAATGTGATTAGGGGTAATCTTTTAGCTGCTATAGTGAGTCTAATAATTCTGCATTTTATCGCTTCCTCTCCCTAACACCTGCTTTTGAGGGATCGATAATCCTAGTGCTATGCGCTGTGATCTTTAATAATTTAGCGGCAGAAAGGACGTATCCAAAGCAAAATGTAGAGGCAATTCATGAATTGCCCCTACAGAAAATTACTCAATCTTCAAGTTGAAAGGCAAACGAGCATAAACTCCCTGCGGATCGTTCATTTTTTGCAGAATCTCTACTTCCTGTTGCAATTTCTGGAATTCATTGGTAAAGGGGTTAGATGGTTTGACTTGCGCCGCCTCAATTCCTAAAGCAGTTCGCACCTCTTCACTTGCAAGCCCAAAAAAGCGTTCTCCGAAACTGCTAGTTTGAGGATATTCTTGCACTTCCCAGTCTTCTCCAAGTTTCGCCTCTTTGACAGCATAAGCGATCGCACTATTCAAACCACCAATTTCATCCACTAAACCAATTTCTTTGGCCGCCATGCCAGACCAAACCCGTCCTTGGGCAATTTCAGCAACTTTTTGTCCTGGAAGTTTCCGACCTTGAGAAACTTTATTCAGAAACATATTATAGATGCGGTTAACACTGCGTTGATAAAGTGCCAACTCTTGAGGCGATTTCGGACGCGAAACTGTTTGACTATCAGCATAGGTTCCAGTTTTTACCGAATCCCAGGTGATGCCATTATCATTTGCCAACTTTTCACCATTAAATAGTACCCCAAACACACCTATTGAACCTGTGATAGTATTTGGTTCGGCAAAAATGCGGTTTGAGTCGCTAGCAATCCAATAACCACCAGAGGCGGCGACATCACCCATTGAGACTACAACAGGTTTGACCTCACGGGTTAATTTCACTTCTCGCTGCATAACTTCAGATGCAGTAGCACTTCCACCAGGACTATTAATCCTTAATACAACAGCCTTCACATCCTTATCTTGGCGGAGTTTGTTGAAGATTTTGGCAAAGCGATCGCCTCCTACTTGCCCAGTATTACCTTTACCATCGACAATCTCACCTTCAGCATAAACAACGGCAATTTGATTTTTTGAACTACGTTCTACACCCAAAGATTTGCCAGAAACTTCTGCGTAGCTACTCAGGTTAATTTGTCGGAATGTTTTGTCATCTTTATCGCTAGCTGTCAACTTTTTGAGATCAGTTACCACTTCATCGGGGTATGCGACTCGATCGACTAAACCATTGGTTTTGGCTTGTGCAGCTTCCAGTAGCGCCTGATTATCTGCGATCGCTTGCAACCGATTAGGTTCAATTTTCCGACTTGTACCTACAGTAGTGCGCCATTCTCCCCAAACATCATCTAACAATTTCTGAGTTTGTTCGCGGTTTTCTGGACTCAATTTTGTGAGCAGAAACGGTTCTACAGCACCTTTGAATTTACCCACTCGCACGACTTGCACACCAATGCCGTACTTCTGTAATGCACCCGCTAAGAATATTGGCTGTGAACTCAAACCATTGACTTCCATTATTCCCAAAGGATTAAGTACGATGGAATCTGCCACTGAACTAAGGTAATATTCCTTTTCACTCCAATCATTGCCATAAGCCACAATTTTTTTTCCAGAAGCGCGAAACTCCTCCAGCGCTTTCCGAATTTCTTTAAGGGAGGCATAGCCAACGTTACTAGCTTGGCTTGTCTTGGTTGCATCCAGGTAGATGCCGACAATTCGCGGATCGCGTCGGGCTTTTTCCAAAGTTTCTACAACTTTGCGGAGTGATATTCTTTCGTCATCCGCACCTGATAGTGTGTTTTGAAACAGGTTGCCAGAACTAGGTTCGCTATCAGTAATTGTCATTGACAAGTCAAAAACCAACACTGACTTATTTTTTACATTTGGCCCAGTATCTTTAGAGGAGCTAGCAGCCAATATTAGCAAGAACAGTCCAGTGGTTCCTAGACCACCAAAAATAATTAGTCCTAATAATGTGCCAACTAAACTGGCAAAAGTTTGTTTGATAAAATTACGCATTAGTTATTATTGGGGATTGGGAATTGGGGATTGGGGATTGGGAATGGGGAATGGGGAATTGGGAATTGGGAATTGGGAATTAGGAATGGGAAATTGGGCATGGATCAATAAATTAATAATTCTTCCCCTGCTCCCTGCTCCCTGCTCCCTGCTCCCTTGCCTCTTCCCCATTCCCCATTTACTTATTCTATGCGCTGTAAACTGCTAGAGTGCTTCAACTGATACAAGGTGGCGTTGCCAGTGCAGAATAAGACTGTGGTGATTTCGGCGATTAATACTTCAGCGAGTTCTGCTACTGCTGTCTCTGATGTTGCTGCTGCTTGCAAAAAAGGCATTGCTAAACCAGCTATATCTGCTCCCAAAGCGATCGCAACTGCAACATCCAATCCATGACGTAAACCTCCTGAAGCAATTAAGGGCACATCTTTTGCGATCGCTCTAATTGTTGTAATACACTCTGCCGTTGGTAAACCCCAATCGGCAAAAGTCTTCCCCAAACGACGTTGTAAGGGATTTTCTGCCCGTTCACTTTCTACTTTTGCCCAAGAAGTACCCCCCGCACCAGCGACATCAATTGCTGCTACCCCGGCGGCGATGAGTTTGTTGGCGATCGCTGCTGAAATGCCGTTACCAACTTCCTTTGCAATCACTGGCACTGGCAATTTAGAACATAATGTAGAAATCTTGTCAAGCAAACCCCGGAAATTAGTATCACCTTTAGGTTGAATGCACTCTTGTAGAGGGTTAATGTGTAAAATTAGGGCATCAGCCTCTAGGATATCAACTACCCGCAGACATTCATCTAAGCCGTACTTATAGTTAAGTTGCACAGCCCCCAGATTCGCAAATAGCAGAACATCGGGCGCATACTTGCGGACAGCAAAAGTATCAGCCACCTGGGGTTTTTCTACCGCTACCCGTTGGGAACCAACACCCATTGCAATTTTGTAGTGTTGCGCGACTTTAGCCAAACGTTGGTTAATCATTGCGGCTTGTTCTGTTCCCCCAGTCATGGAAGAAATTAACAAGGGTGCGCCAAGGTGTTTCCCTAAGAAAGCTGTAGTGATATCAATATCGTCATGGTTGAGTTCGGGTAAGCAAGAATGGGTGAAACGATAACATTCCAGTCCATTGGTGATTTGATGAGATTGAACATCTTCCTCTAAACAGATCCGAATGTGATCAGCTTTGCGATTCTGAGTTTGTGCAGAGATGTTGGTAGGGGCGTTCACTGGTGGGTATGACTAAAAGGATTGGGTTGCGATCGCTATTGTTACATTGTCTGCAACCGTATTTGCATAACAAAAATATTTATTTTCGCTATCTTTGGGGTACGTTACGCTATTTATAACAGAACCATTACCCCATTTTGTGAGTTAATTAATATGGTTTTACAAACAGAAAAGCGTTACTACACCCCGGAAGAATATTTGGAATTAGAAGAGAAGGCTGAATATAAAAATGAATACAGAGATGGAGAAATTATACCCATGACAGGGGGAACAACTAACCACAACAAAATTGCACTTAATTTTTGTCGCAAGTTTCCTCTGACAGTGCAAGGACAAGATTATGAGATTTACATAGGGGATGTGAAATTATCAATTCCTCGTTATCGCCTTTATACTTATCCTGATATTATAGTCATCAAAGGTAAACCTATTTATGAGGGAACAGGTAAAACAATTATCACTAATCCCTTATTAATTGTTGAAGTCTTATCAAATTCAACTAAAAATTATGACAAAACAGATAAGTTTAAATATTATCGTTCAATTCCTGGTTTTCAGGAATATATTATAATTGACCAGTATAGTTTTGCTGTAGAACAATTTGCAAAGCAAGCAGAAGGTCAATGGATTTTTAAGGAATATGAAGGTGAAGATGCAGTTTTAGTCTTAGATTCTATCGATTTTCAAATTACCTTGCGTGATATTTATGAACGGGTTGATTTTGAGTTGATTGAAGAATAAAACTGCGATAACATGGGCATCATATCATGTCCGG
>NZ_JAYGHE010000022.1:66325-89945 GCF_034931145.1 Nostoc sp. UHCC 0252
GTTCTGAATGAATGGACTTGTGTTCTGAACGAACAAGAGAGACGCGATAAATCGCCGTCTCTACAAGGCGTTTTCGTCATCTATTATAATTTTTATCAAAAAACCCGATCCTAACCGGATTGCACACAATCGAGAAACGTAACAAATAGACCATACATCAGATTGTAGAGACGCGATGAATCGCGTCTTCTTGTATTTGATTCATCGCGTACTATTGACGCGTATAACGATGTTTCACCCCAATCGGAAAATATTCTGCATCCCCCATTGGCGCTAATGTAACCTGCGGTGTTTGATATTCCACCGGAACATAATTAGCAAACTCGCTATTTAAACGTAATAGTTGTGAAAGAATAGAAGATGCGATCGCTTGCTTTTTATCTTCACTACTCTCTACCCCTGCTCCTAACTCCACAACCACAGATAAAAATCGATTCTTATCTGCATCTTCCTTCACCTGCAACACAAACTTACCCGTCACCCATTCTTGAATTTCTGGTTGTTCTAATCCCACCGTCACATTTTCGGGATAGATATTTGCACCAAAGTAGGAAACTGTAAAGTTAGAACGCCCAAAGACATAAACGAAAGGTAGCTGATGAATACCTCTTGGTGATTCTTGAGTGTCAGAACGCAGATTTTCAAGCGGGTTAAATCCCCATTCTGCTAAAAATTGCAGCATGGCATCATAACTAATTATCCCGCCAGTATCCAAAATGTCATAACGCACTAAGGGAATACCGTTATCTCCTGAAAAGAGTAATCCGCCATCGTGAACTTCAAAAAAGCGAGTGAAGGGATCATACTGTACTAGCGTGGGTAAACGCGATTCGCCAAATAAAGCTCTAGCTGCATCGGGATTTTCTGCTAAAAAGCGGCGAATGCAGATACTTAACGGTGTTTCATTACCCAAAACTCCCGCATCCGCAGTACCGTAAAGTGATGCAAAATCATAGCAAGGATTTTGTGAACCAACTCTTTCACCAACTAAACTCCGCCATTCTTCACTAAATACTTCTCCCGCCATGACTAATTTAATCTGATATTGTTGCCACTCCACACCACGGGCAATACCAGTATCAATTACATCTTTTAAAAATGGCGGGTATCCCAATAACACGACTTGTTCAAATGCTGAACCTAGTTCTTGAACAACTCGTAGAATTTCTTCTTTGTTGTTACCAGGAGTAATTACAGTGATGGGATAACCTTTGCTAGCAAGATAACGACAGCAATTAGTAGTAAACATTCCACCTACCCAAGTACCCAAGGTGAAACAAATCACTGCTAGAGTCCGTCTGGTATCTGCATAGAAGCCATCGTGAAAAATTTGTTCAAAACGTGTGGCGATTTGGAGTTCATCTGTGAAAAAACGAGGCCAAAATGTCGGTTTACCACTAGAACCTGATGAAGCTGCGATCATATCGCACGCTTCTAGTTGTCCGTTGTGGCACAAGTCAGCTAAGGGATAACACAGTATATAATTTTGTTTAGCGATCGCTGGGAGTTTTTGAAACTCCTCCAAGGTTTGAATAGTCGCGGGATTAATTTTCCTTTCTGTTAAAAATTCTTTGTAGGCAGGTACATTAGCCGCCACATCATGAAATAAAGTTAAAGCTGGCGGAGTTTGAGTGTTCAGATGCCGTTGCAATATCGTTTCTAGGGGGGTAGATAAAAAATCTTCAAATGCTTTAATTACTTGCTGCTGCCTTGATTTCGGGTTCATGACACTTATTGTTTATCCTGAAAAGAAAATCAACACCGTTAAAATAATTCTTAATTCGTAGAATATCCGAAAATGAGGATATGCGCGTTGTAGTCATTCAATAAAACCTTAATTTATCCTTCAGCACCATGCAGCTTTATTGCAGTAAACAACACACAAATAATGGTAGTAATCGCTTTTGTACCCATTGTGGTGAGCCATTACCTCTTGCTGTGGGACAGGTTGTGGATAATCGCTATCAAATTATCCGTCATTTAGGACAGGGCGGCTTTGGACGCACTTATTTGGCGGAGGATATCAATAAATCACATCAAACCTGTGTGCTGAAGGAATTTGCACCCCAAGTAGAAGAACATCAAGATTTACAAAAAGCTAAAGAGTTATTTGAACGAGAAGCCAATGTTCTGAAAAAACTCCATCATCCACAGATTCCGCGTTTTCACGCCTCGCTACAAGTGAAGATAGGCACTAAAGATTTTTTCTTTTTAGTACAAGATTATGTGGATGGTGACAATTATTACCAATTGTTAGAACAGCGCGAGAGTCAAGGAAAGACTTTCAGTGAAGAAGAAGTAACTACCCTACTGCAACAGATTTTACCTGTGTTATCTTACATCCACTCCCAAGATGTGGTTCACCGTGATATCTCTCCCGATAATTTGATTTGGCGGCGTTCTGACAATCTACCCGTGCTGATTGATTTTGGCGGTGTCAAACAATTACCTGCTTCTCAAGGTTTTTGGCGGACTAAGTTGGTTGGAGATAACACATTATTAGGTAAAAAGGGCTACGCACCAGAAGAACAGCTAAGGCAGGGAAAAGCATTTTTTAGTAGTGATTTATACTCTTTAGCAGTGACGACACTGGTGTTGCTCACAGGACAAGAACCGCAAAAATTATACGACAGCTATCAGGGAATTTGGGGTTGGGGAAAACAAATCCAAGTTAGTCCCAAACTGGAAACGGTGTTAAAAAAGATGCTGGCTTATAAACCCAGCGATCGCTACCAACGAGCCGAGCAAGTTCTCAGAGATTTACCATCATCAACTACAACTAAATCGCCTGGCAATTATATTACCACCAAGATTAAGACGATGGTAGTTGCTCCGGGAAAACAACGTGCCAGCGCTATTGTGAGTAGATTCCAGAACAAAACGCAAGCGATTGCTAAACCGATATCTTGGCCTGTTTGGATTCGCCCTTTTGTGATCAGTTTAGGGGGAACGGCTTTAGTTGGATTAACTTTGGCGGCGGGAAATGCAGTCGTTCGGACTGTAACTTCAATCACTATTCCATCAATTTCCTTACCGCAAATTCCCCAGTTTCCAAATCCCATCGGTAAACCAGTCAGCGACAAAGGAAAAAATCCCAACCTCCAAGAAATTATCAGTCGTCGCCAACAGCTAGAAATTACTGAAGGATTTTTTATTCCCTTCGTAGATAATTTATTTTATACAAAAAAACCAGAATTAAAGGGGCGTAGCCTGACATCTAAACCTGAAGACGCTGGTTTACGAGATGAATGGTCTGATGTTGCTGACGATTTATTGAATAAAATAGAACGGGCTAAACTCAGTACAAATGCTCGTCGGAAATTAGGTAAATATAGTCAAAAAGATTACGATACATGGAGACGACAAGCGCGATCGGGTCAGTTTGGGGATTATACAATTAATCAGCTAACCAAAGATACAAATGAAAAATTTGATCGGTTGTTTCCCGATCAGGATCGTGGGAAACTCAATCAACAGACTTTCGGTCAAATTTGGTATGCGATCGCAGCCGATCAAGTCAGTAAAGCACAATCTGGCAAATAAGGGAATTGGGTATTGGGAACTGGGGAAAAGTTACAAATGACAAATAACAAATGACTAAAATATATTGTTCTAAAGGACATGAAAATTCCCCAGGTAGCCGCTTTTGTCTCCAATGCGGTGAAAATTTGTTGGATCAACCTATGAGCTATGGTATCCAACCGGGGCTAACTTTAGGCGATCGCTATGTGATTGTGCGTCAAATTGGCCAAGGTGGTTTCGGACGCACTTATTTAGCTGAAGATGTCAACCGTTTCCGCGAACTTTGTGTTTTAAAAGAATTTTCCCCCCAAGTTCAAACCGATTACGTTGTTCAAAAAGCAGAAGAACTGTTTGAGAGAGAAGCAAGTGTTCTCTATAAACTGCAACATCCCCAAATTCCCCGCTTCCGAGAACTGCTGCGGCTAAACTTAGGCGGCAAAGAATCTCTGTTTCTAGTGCAAGACTATGTAGAAGGAGAAACTTACAATTCTTTGTTAAATGCCCGATTACAGCAGGGTTTGCGCTTTACAGAAACCGAAATACGCCAACTGTTACTTTCAATTTTGCCAGTATTGGAATACATCCACTCATTAGGAGTAATTCATCGAGATATTTCTCCAGATAACTTAATGCTTCGTACTGTTGACAAACTGCCAGTTCTAATTGATTTTGGCGGTGTTAAACAAGTAGTAGCAACCGTAGCCTCCCAATATTATCAACCTGGCGTAGTTGCATCTTCCCCATCGCCAACCCTATTGGGCAAGATCGGATTTGCACCTCCAGAACAGATGCAAACTGGCTTAGTATCTCCCCATAGCGACTTATACGCCTTGGCTGCATCAATGTTGGTTTTACTTACAGGGAAACAGCCACAAGAATTAATTGATACCTATAATTTAACTTGGCAGTGGCGACGGGAAGTAAACGTGAGTCCGATTTTGGCACAGGTATTACATAAAATGCTATCTGCTAGACCAAGTGATCGCTATCAATCAGTCCGTCAAGTACTCGAAGCCCTCAACCCGCCCCCACCTAACTTTCCCCCAACTCAATATCACACCCCACCTCAACCCACATCCGCCACTGTCGCCGTCTCTCCACCTCCCCCACCTTCTCAAACCCCCTCATATCCCTCATCTCCTCCCTCTCCCTCCTGGTGGACACCAACAAAAACCTTCCTTGTGGCGGCGCTAGTCGCTGGGACTGTGGGATTAATTTGGTGGGGAGTTAATAGTAGACGCGATGTTGGGGAAGTTCAACCTAATCCTACAGCTAGCCCAACTCCAACTAGTGAGCAACCAACCGATCCTTTAGCGCAATATTCACCAGCAGAACGGGAGCGTAAAGAAAGATTAAACGATCGCCGTCAACAGTTAGGGATTAACTCTAACTTTTACGTGAACTTGGTAAATCAAGTTTTCTGGGACAGAAACCCCAGTTTAGAAGGACGCACTCTCAGCGATGGGCCTGAAGATGAGGGTTTGCGGGCAGAATGGGATAAAATAGCCTCAGAATTGCTGGAAAAGCTAGCGCCACTGAGTTCAAATGCACGCCGACAACTGGGAAGTTATACAAGTGCTGAACGCGATCGCTGGAAAGTAGAAGTCAACAAAATTAACGTTGGTAGCCGTTCTTTATATGATTTGGGAGACGCTGCTTTTTTAAGTGTATTCCCTGAACAGCGTGGTAAAAATTTTCGAGATCAACCTATCGGACAAGTTTGGTACGGTTTTGTTAGCGATAAACTGAGTGCGATCGTGGCTGGTAGCGCTTTCCAGAAGCTTGTTTTTGATCCAGGTACTACTGGCAAAACAGTCAACGGTACTCTCCAGCCTGGTGGTGGTAAAGTCTTCATTGCTGAACTTGCGAGAGATCAATCTCTGGAATTGAACCTACAAGCAAATTCCCAAGTTTTGTTATCAGTCTATTCACCCTCTGGCAAAATCCAATTTTTAGAAGATTCTACCAAACGCAGTTTATCAACTAAATTACCAGAAAACGGTTTTTACGAGTTCGTCGTGGTTTCCACAGCATCGAAACCATTAGATTATCAACTCAGCATCACGGCGGAAAATCCCACGCCTACTCCAACACCAACACCAACGCCAACACCCACAGAAACACCCACGCCAACACCAATTCCTACAGAGACTCCCACAGAAACTCCCACACCTGCACCAACTCCCACAGAAACTCCCACACCGACACCGACGGAAACACCTTAAACAATTCGCAATTCGCAATTCGCAATTACGTTTTGTAATGGGGATTTAGACCCCAACACAAAACAAGCTTTGGCATTGGGGATGGGGTTTTAAACCCCTTTTAGTAGGATAAAATACAAATCGGCTCAAAAATCTGTCCCTCTGCGAATTGGAAAGGGACAACCGGAACTTTAGTTTAAGACAGAGAGAGGTTCATGTAACTTAGGTTAATCAAAATCTGCTGGTAAATTTGGTTGGCGATAATGTTGAAAAAGCCGCGTGATTTGGGCTGGTGTCACACGTCCAATAGAAAGTTCTGGTAAGGCATCTTCAGGGAAAAAATCTACTTCTTCAGTTTCAATACTTGATGATGGAGAACCACCCATCAGTTCACATTGAAAAAACAACTTATAGGTATAAAACGGTAACGGTGGATGTCCCTGTTTGTTTCTGTCATAGACTGCTAGTAATTTGATCGCGCGTGCTTGATATCCAGATTCTTCATATACTTCTTTTACAACTACTTCACTAGGCGATTCCCCTACATCAGCCCATCCACCAGGTAAACTCCAACAACCATCTACTCTTTCCTTGACTAGCAATATAGTATCGTCACGGAAAATTGCTGCCCGCACATCAACTTTAGGAGTTGCATATCCTAATTCACGGCTAAATAAATCGAGGACATAGCTGTGTTCTACATTTGAGTAAGTCGCCATAATTTCTGTAGCGATCGCTCGTAATTGTTTATAACGTTCAATATCAAAAGGCCCTTCAGAATAGGTTAGACCATTTTGAGCGATCGCTTGCAACTTTTGCGCCCATTCCAGCCATTTAGTTTCCATATATTTTTCTCATGTAGAGGCTTAGGGCTAGGGTATTGGGGTTAGAGGAAAGGTTACAACAGATGATAGGGAATAATTTGTACCTTATTCCCATTCCCCATTCCCCATTCCCCATTCCCCATTTCCTACTTACGCATCATCTAAAGCTGCAATTCCGGGCAACACTTTGCCTTCAAGTAACTCCAAACTAGCGCCGCCGCCGGTGGAAATATGGCTCATTTGGTCTGCTAAACCAACCTTTTCCACAGCCGCTACTGAGTCACCGCCCCCGATAATGGTAGTTGTGCCAGTTTTACTGATTTCGGCAAGAGTATGAGCGATCGCTTCCGTACCTGCTGCAAACTTATCAAACTCAAACACACCCATCGGCCCGTTCCAAATTACCGTTTTGGTATCTGCAAGGGCTTCTTGGAAAACTTTTACTGAGTCTGGGCCAATATCCAAACCCATCCCATCATCAGGGATGTTCTCAATGCTGACGGTTGTCGCATTAGCATCAGGAGCAAACTTATCTGCCGATACGATATCCGTGGGTAACAAGAAGGTAACACCCCGTTCCTTAGCCTTGGCTTCCAAAGACTTCGCTAGTTCTAGCTTGTCTTCTTCTACCAACGACTTACCAACACTCAAACCACGGGCTTTGTAGAAGGTGAAAATCATTCCACCGCCAATGATTAGCTTGTCGCACTTTTCCAGTAGCGTTTCAATTACGCCAATTTTGCTGGAAACTTTGGAACCGCCAATAATTGCCGCCAAAGGACGTTGGGGATTTTCAATGGCGTTTTGCAGATATTCCAATTCCTTCTCAACCAAATATCCAGCCACAGAAGGACTGAGGAATTTAGTCACACCTTCAGTAGAAGCATGGGCGCGGTGTGCAGTACCAAAAGCGTCATTTACATAAAAATCAGCATTAGCTGCCAATTTTTTCGCAAATTCTGGATCGTTTTTCTCTTCTTCTGGGTAAAAACGGACATTCTCTAGTAACAGCACTTGCCCATTTTGCAAAGCGCCAACTTTAGCTGCAACTTCATCGCCAATAGAGTCATCAGTTTTAACGACTTCTTGCCCCAGTAACTCCGACAGACGCTTGGCAACGGGAGTTA
The DNA here is from genome assembly GCF_034931145.1 of Nostoc sp. UHCC 0252. Taxonomy (NCBI): domain Bacteria; kingdom Bacillati; phylum Cyanobacteriota; class Cyanophyceae; order Nostocales; family Nostocaceae; genus Nostoc; species Nostoc sp. UHCC 0252. The sequence continues at coordinate 74,003 of NZ_JAYGHE010000022.1, forward strand.
GGCGTAATTTGTCATCCACACCCTTGGGACGGCCAAAATGGCTGGCGAGAATGACCTTAGCTCCCTTCTGCGTCAAATCTTTGATGGTTGGTAGAGCGGCGCGAATGCGAGTATCGTCGGTAATCTTGCCTTGATCGTCCACAGGCACATTAAAGTCAACCCGCACTAAGGCACGTTTCCCAGAGATATCAGCTGAAGATAAACTTGCTAAACTTTTTTTGGACACACCAAACTCTCCTGATTGCCTTTTTGTTATTGTTTTGAAAGTAGAACCATCAAGATTTTACCGGAGTCAGGGGTACCCAAGTGACAGATATATTTAAGACGGTATTATTTCCTATCGATCAAAGCCGGGAAACGCGGGAAGCTGCTGATGTTGTCACCAACGTAGTCAAAAAGTACAGCAGTCGCTTGGTGCTGCTGTCTGTGGTAGAAGAACCGCCTCCAGATGCGCCTAGTGCAGACGATCCGATGGTGTCACCAGAGGTAGTTGCGAAACTGCTAGAAAGTGCCCAAACTTTATTTTCTGGTCAAGGAATTCAATCCGAAATCATGGAAAGGCAAGGTAAACCAGCTTTTACGATCTGCGATGTCGCTGATGAAATTGGGGCAGATTTAATTATTATGGGCTGTCGGGGGCTAGGTTTGACTGAAGAGGGAGCGGATGATAGTGTGACAACCCGCGTTATTAATCTTTCCCCTTGCCCAGTGCTGATTGTGCCTTAATAGTTAGTACTAAGGCGCAGTGTGTTGCTAAACACTAGTAAATTTGTGGTGCGATCGCTCATTAAAAAAGAGGACAAAGGTAACGAATGTCACGAAGAAAAGGTGAAACCATTGCTTCTTCTGGCTGTGGGGATGTAAACTCAGCACTCTTCATGCTTTTCTTAGTGCCATTCGTCTGTATACCTAGTTAAAGGTTTTTTGTTATGGATGGCTCTCCCCGATCCGATTAAGCACCCAAAATAGAGGAAGCGCCAGAAAAGACGATTTCCTCAATATTCAACACATTCAGAGTGAACTCATCACGTTGAATGGTGTAATTGTTACAGCTGCCTAGAATGGTGTAATCACTTTTTAAATCAGACAGAAGTAGCTTGTCCCATCCCCTGCCACCATCAATTGTGGCATTACCGTAACCAACATCAAATGTATCGGCTCCAGATCCACCTTTAATTAAGACATCAGCGATCGCGCCCCCTTGGTCTGAAACGGGATTACCGCTATCATCAATTCGTCGGGCTTTGAAGTAATCGTTACCGTTTCCACCATCAATCGTGCCACCTTGGATGCCAATGTTGGCACCATACCCAGTAAAGGTATCATTTCCTCTTCCTCCACAGATAATGCCATTAGTATTATCAATACCTATGCCTTGACTAATGCCAGTACCGATAAGGGTATCGTTGCCATCGCCTAAACTGATGATGCCACTGTTAACAATGCCTATACCTACACCGGGCCCAAGCTGCCCAAAAGGTGTATCGTAGCTTCCTTCACCGCCGGTGCCTGTGCCAGAGATGAAGTCGTTTCCCTGCCCTCCATTGATCACGCTATCCTCACCGTTAGAGATGCCTATACCTCTACGTGCATAGTATGAGCTAAAAGGCCCTAAACCTGCATCACTGCCGTTGCCGATACCAATAATAGAATCGTTTCCTTTCCCTCCATTAATCACGCTACCACCACTGTTGAAGATGCCTGTACCATCTCCGCTCCTGTAAGTATTTCCACCAGTTCCAGTTCCCTTGATAAAATCGTTTCCATCTCCACCATTAATGCTACTATCCTGAGTGTTAGATATTCCTATAGCAGACCCTTGGAATTCTCCCATTCCAGTACCCTCAATAGAGTCGTCCCCTTTTCCACCATCAATGTGGCTATGCTGGGTGTTATCAATGCCTGTAGCAATGCCTATGCCGAAACCTCCACCTCCGTTTCCGATTCCGAAGATCGAATCTTTTCCATCCCCTGCATTGATGTAGCCACCCTGAGTGTTGGAAATACCTATACCAGGTACATAAGTTCGATACTGAGAACCACCAGTGCCTGTGCCAGAGATCAGATCATCTCCTTTGCCTGCATTGATAATGCCACTGTTAGCAATGCCTGTGCCTATGCCCTCAGTGGTGGGGAAATCTTCGCCACCAGTGGCACTACCCTCGATAGTGTCGTTACCTCCTCTAGTATCAATGACTCCGTTTTCTAGAACCTCAATTCCAATTGCTGGATATGCATTATCCTCTTGGCCCACCACTAGATCCGAATCAGATGTGCCTATGATCGCGGGAGAAGAAACAATTAGTCTCGGCATAATATAGTTTTCCTCAATTGAGTGTGATAGAGCTTTAACCCCTGAAAGTTTTGCTCTTTCAATAAGAATTCTTTAAGTCAGAATTCACAGATAACTCTGAGATCAGGCTTTCTTCGATCAGAAGTTATCAGACTTGACAAGTATTAGTTAACGAATTATTTTTGATAACCCCAACAAGCTCTAAGAGTGTTGATGACAAAAAATAATCTGTTATTTGATACTTGAAAATAAGAACCAGACGATAACCTGATAACACTTACATACATACCGAAAATCTACTTAGATGTCTATAATCCAATGAATATCTTTGCAGAATCTTTATATTTGTTACTAAAAAATGTATATATGAATACTGATTTATGTGTGCTTTTTATATAAATTTTCATCTTCCATTCGCTTACATAAACCGAATTACCGGTTATAAAACAATACGGTTCAATTAGTGCCAAAAACCTTGAAATGTGTAGGTTGGGTTGAGGAACGAAACCCAACATTTTCGGGGCTTTCTTGGGTTGCGCTTTGCTTAACCCAACCTACAATTTTCCTTAACCCAAGCGTATTGGGTCATAAAATCTGGATGCTTTACAATTGTTAACTCATCTTCCAGTCTTAAAAAGCAGAAAATTCTGAGCGTCGGCAGTCGGCGCTCAGAACTTTGGAGACAAATCTTGCATGTTTACACGCCTAAGAGCTTAAAAGCGATAGTTGCGATCGCGCACCCACATGCTAACTGGAACTGCATTACCCTGTGGATCTACTTTTGCCTTCACCACAATGGGGGGTACTTGTCCTCTGCGGGCGCGTTGGGTTCGCAAATCGTTGGTAATCTGCTGGCGTTGGTTTTCTGGGATGTAATAGGTTTCTAAGCCATAGTTAACGGAACCATTCTGATAAACACCTTTTAAGGCCACCTGATTGGCTCTAAGAGTTGTGGGGCGATCGCTACTTACTCGTAACGGTCTCCAAGCTCTTGGAACACCGCGACCAGTGGATAGTTGCTCTTGCAAAGTCACGTAAATGTTGGTTCCTTCAACCAATCTTCTGCCACTTCCCCGACCTCTGCTGGCTAATGTTTGCCAACCAGGTAATCTACTCAAATTTGCAGTACGGGATATGTTGTAATCTAGCGCTAATGTATTACCATCTAGTGCATTGTTTGGGTTTACAGGTACGGTTTGCAAAATCACCGTCTTACCCGTCACATCTGTATAAACGGCTTGGGCTGGTACTGCCATAATTAACCCTGTTTGCAGTGCCAGAGGAGCTAGTAACCGCCAAAAAGGTAAGGGCTTATTCGATTTTTGTTCAGAAGCAATCAAGTAATCCCGAAAAGTCACCTTATTGGAAAACTCGGCTTCGGGAGACAAGGTTTTATTCTTAGATTCAGAAGAACTATTAGTCATGAGCGTAGTCCTAAAAAGCAAAAGTCTTGAAGAGGTTAAAAGTAATGAGATTAGGACTAACGCAGAGAAACTTTAAAAACTTTGACGCACAGAGATTTAGATGTTCGGCAGATTTCTGAATTCTGAATTCTGAATTCTGAATTTACACTACTTCTTACTTGCACTACCGCCAGGTAAACGGCGTTCAAACCAGAGTCCAGCGCTAATTAAAGCGGAACCGCACAAGATAAAGACTAGAGACTTGAAAAGTAAGTCGGTATCGTACTCTTGCACGCGACTGATAATTTGTAGTGTTACTAACAGCATACCTCCCCAAAAGGAAGTTCTGTTGCTTAATTTCAATCCTTCTTGAATTAGTCCCCAGGCTAATGTTGCTAGAAGTACATTGAAAATAAAAACACCAAGTTCATCAATCCGGCTGATAGTTTGATGCCAAAAAGGTACGACGGTAATAAAGGCAAGAAAAGTACCGATAACAGCAGTTGTGAAAATCACTTCGCGGCGCGGAGGGTTATTTCTTTGACGCAGTAGAAACAACCATTGTAATACCGCCAAGCCACTGAGAATCCCTAAATCGATGATCGGCAGAGACTGGAATAAGTTTGCCACGTTCGTTGGTTGATTATAACCATAATTTGGAGATTCCCAAACCCAACGAAAAGACAGAACGTAAAAGACAGCGCCGAAGCTTAATAACGCTAAATTGCGGGCTAGAGATTGAAACAATCTGTAATTTATGGTTGGAAACAGCAGATCGTCATAACTCCAGAATAATGCAGGTGGTAGTGTAAAAGCAAAAGATGCCACCCAAGGCGCTATATCAGCATAGTTCAGCAGTGGCAGAGGATTAAGGTTAGCTTGTAAAGAGCTAGCAAAAACAAAGGCTGCTAGACCAAAAATCCAGCGCGATCGGCAGAAGTAGGCTAAGGGGACAAATACCAGCCATGCCAACAAAGGCAAATGCTGTACTACTAACCGCGACCAAGTTAACTCTCCTGTTGTGTACCACAAGTCTTCTAATCCCGCCCAATACCCGATTTCCACGAGGATAATTGACAGAATTCCTAAAGAATTTATGGACAAACTGAAGGCCATCACCACAACACCGAACCCCCAGGCGAGAAAAAGTTGGGAAGTTGAACCGGCGATATTGAACATCTGGGCCATCAGCAGTATATTCGCGCCGAAAATGAAGGCGCTTAAAATGAGTAACCCTTCTCCGAGTATACGTTTGCTTCGTTCTGGTTTCTTGCCTTCAGGTGGTCGCCAATTGTAAAAACCGGTGATTGCGATCGCAAAAAACAAACTCATCATTAGAATAAATTTGACTTCTCGCGATCCTCCTTGCCAGTTTCCTGATACAAAGGTAATTATGCCTAAGCACAAAAGTATGCTGCCGATAGCGATCGCTATTGCTTTATTGCGATCGCGCACAGCAGCTTCCAGGTTTTTAAATTGATAACGTTCTGCTATTTGCTCATACAGCGAAGAACTAATTAATCCTTCATCCCTCCATAATTGTGCTTCTTTGCGTAACTTTTGCGGAAAACTATCTAAGAACATGACCTTCTCCGGTGCAGTGGGGTAGTTTGGCCATTGCGTTCTGAATGGCGGTCATTATATTTTGAGTATGAAGCCAAAAGCCTTAATTACATTGTTCTTGTGTAACAGTTTGATTTTGATTCTGATACAACCTAATTTGTAATTCGTAATTAATAATCCAGATGGAAAAACCTTCTAATTTATTACTTAAAGTCTCGCGGCGTTTGTTCACCAATCTAGATGAACAAGAAAAATTCATTGAGGCTTTAATGAATCCTCAGCCTTTTTCACCGAGTATTCTTTGGTGTCAAGAAAAGCCTGAAAATTTACATTTAACGGTAGAAATACCAACCTATTGGCAACCGCAATTTATAGACCGTTTATCCCTGGGAGAAAAACCTGGTCAGCATCCCTTACATCAACAAGGATATTTCTATTGTTTAGATTTCTCTTCAGTATTTGCAGCTACTACTTTGTTAGCTATTCCTCAATCAGTGCATTTAGTTTTTGATATGTGTGCCGCACCAGGAGGTAAAAGTATCTTTGCCTGGAAAGCGTTACAACCTGAACTACTCATCAGTAATGAAGTAATTGGCAAACGTCTAGGAATGCTAATTTCTAATTTGAAGCGTTGCCAAATCAGCCCTAGTGCAGTGGTTAATAGAGATTCGAGTAGATTTGCCGAAATGTTTCCCTGTTCTAGCAATTTAGTAATAGTAGATGCTCCTTGCACTGGACAATCTTTACTTGCCAAAGGTGAAAAAGCACCCGGATGCTTTCATCCAACTGCTATTAATAAAAGTGCAAATCGGCAAAAGCGAATTATCGCTAACTCTGCTAAACTTGTTTCACCACAAGGCTATTTAGCTTATATGACTTGCACATATTCACCCGAAGAAAACGAGCAAGTTTGTGAATGGTTATTAGAACGCTTTCCTCAATTTCAGGCGATGGAAGTTAGTAATTTAGCTAAATATCAATCGCATTTAACTACAATGCCTTGCTATCGAATGTTTCCTCAAGATAGGTTAGGTGCTGGTGCGTTTACAGTCCTGTTTAAAAATACTGATGAAGATAAAAAAGAGCATAGAGAAGTAGATTTAAATACAATATCTTCACTGTATATCTACCAAAATCTGAAAAAGTAAATTTAATGACATGGACGGCATATAGGAATTCGGTATGACTCCTGAAATTACTGGGCTTGGTAGTCAACAATCAAAAGGATTTTAGAAGATTAAGGTATACCGAGTTCTTTTCAAAAATCAAATAGGAATTCTTTAAAAGGGCTACATTTGTAAATCAGCCATCAGGAGTAAGCTTTTTAAGCAATTGGACTTTATATTAAGGTCATAGATATTACACTGGCATTTAATTTTTGAAAAAACTCAGTACAACAAAAAGAGCCTTCTTTTTTGTTGATTCTTGCCTTTTGCTCTTTTTCTCTTACCTCTTCTACAAACGATATTAGAAGATTAATAATTAACTATTATGAATGAGAACTATTTCTTAACCTTTGGATAATCTAAATTTAAACAAAATTTATCCGGTATCAGCGTTAAACTTTTTGAAATAAACATCAGACAAAAAAGCTAGACTGTACAGGATGTAAATTACATGAGTCGGAAAGTCAGCAAAGTGTTTAAGCAGTCCGGGGTGATTCCTTATAGGGTGAACAATGGCAAAGTTGAAATATTGCTAATCACAACTCGTAACTTTCAACATTGGGTGATTCCAAAAGGAGATATTCCTAATGGTATGACTCCGCCCGCTTCAGCCGCGAAAGAAGCTTGGGAAGAAGCAGGGGTGATTGGACAGGTAGACACCAATGAACTAGGCACTTATAAGTACCGTAAAGGAGGTAAAATTTACCGGGTGAAGATGTATTTATTACCAGTCGAAATGCTGAGTGAAGATTATCCAGAAGCAAGTAAAAGAAAACGGCAGTGGGTAGAAGTAACTACAGCTATCAGGTGGGTTAAGTTTAATTCACTCAAACGAATCTTGAAAGGTTTTTTTCAGGTTAAATCTCACTTCTGTGGATTTCAAGATGCTAGTCAGATATAGAAACATACCAACCAATATAATTAAATATATTAAACCTGTTGACTCTTAGTGAAAAATTAATCGCAAGTTTTACCAGGACTAAAGTTCGTTACTAGAAACTTTAATTTATTTAGAGCGTTCCGAAAAATAAATGATCCAAAACCCGTCATTGCGAGCGAAACGAAGCAATTGCAAGGGCTGGGATTGCTTCGCTTCTCTCGCAATGGCAATTGAGCATTTTTTTACTTTGAGGACTCTTATACCATTTCTTTGTGAGGCTGCGCCAAACCCTTTTAACTTCTCTCTTTCTCTCTTTCTTTACTTTGTGTCCTTTGCGTCCTTTGCGGTTCGTTTTTCTTCCCTATACTTAAATATGGTTTAGCGCATCTTCATACAGAATTGGTATTACACTTTAACTGAATTCAATATTATCTGTTGCCTCAATCAAAGCACTGCAAATGCCTGGTTCACTCATCGAATGTCCGGCATCAGGAACTACTATAAACTTGGCTTCCGGCCAAGCATGATGTAATTCCCAAGCTGATATCATTGGGCAGACTACATCATAGCGTCCTTGAACAATTACAGCCGGAATATGACGGATACGGTCTACATTTAAAAGTAATTGATCTTCGGTTTCAAAAAAGCCCTTATTCATAAAATAATGGCATTCAATACGTGCAAAAGCTGAAGCAAATTCGCTCTCACCAAACTTTTGCATGAGTTGTGGGTCTAAAAAAAGTCTACTGGTACTAGCTTCCCAAATTGACCAAGCACGCGCTGCTGCTAATTGGATTTCCAAATCTGGACTGGTTAAGCGTTGGTAATATGCTCCAATCATATCATCACGTTCTGCGATCGCAATTGGTTTGAGATATTCTTCCCAAGCATCAGGAAAAATATAGCTAGCGCCCTCTTGGTAGAACCATCGCAACTCTTTTTGCCTCAGCATGAAGATCCCACGGAGAATTAATGCTGTGCAGCGAGAGGGATGGGTTTGACTGTAGGCTAATAATAAAGTGCTACCCCAACTACCACCGAAAACCGTCCACTTTTCAATACCTAAATGTTGGCGAAGTTTTTCGATATCACTAACTAAATCCCAAGTGGTGTTCTCTCGTAATTCAGCATGGGGTGTACTTTTACCACAACCACGCTGGTCAAACATCACTATTCGCCATTTTTCTGGGTGGAAATATTGTCGATAAAAGGGCGGACATCCACCACCAGGGCCGCCATGCAGCACAACGATGGGTTTACCTTGCGGGTTCCCTGACTCTTCAAAATGAATCGTATGAAGGTCGGAAACCTGTAAACTACCTACTCGGTAAGGCTCGATTGCTGGGTAAAGTTCTCGCATTTAGAATATTTATCAGTTCAGTAATGATGTGAGGATTCACAACGATTTTACTCATCAGCAGCCCCGATTATAAAATATATATTCATAACAGCCTTAAAGAAAAGTCCCCTTTTTAGCAGGGCTATTTCATTCCACAACACTGCATATTTTTGAATTCCAAATTTCTCAATATGCAAAACTAAACGAACTAAGGGGCAATTCATGAATTGCCCCTAACTAAAAATTAGGCAACTGAAAAATGCAGTAATTAATTCAAATTTCTAATTAGCTTTGCCATTCTCCTGAAAATTCAACAACTGATCTTCATTGACCCAAATCGCTTGTTGAGGCACAGAAATGGAAATTCCAGCTTTGTCTAGAGCAACTTTCAGACGACGGCGAAACTCCCGTGCTACATCCCATTGTTTGAGGGGCTGTGTTTTAATCCATACACGAATAATCAAACCGCGATCGCCAAATTGATCTATTCCCAAAACTTGTGGTGCTTCCAGAATTTGATGCTCCCATCGCGGATCTTTATCTATCTCAAAGCCAATACTTTCAATCAACTTCAAAGTCTTTTCAATATCGGCTTGGTAGGCGATGGGGATCGTTAAATCGGCTCGTGACCAACGACTAGAAAGATTGGCAACAACTTTAATTTCACTATTAGGAATCGTGATTAAGCGCCCTTCGGAATCCCGCAATTGGGTCATCCGCAGATTCAGATTTTCTACTAAGCCTCCCACGTCTCCCACAGTAATCACATCGCCTAAAGCGTACTGGTCTTCTAAAATTATCAAGAAACCATTAATCGCATCTTTAATTAAGTTTTGCGAGGCCAGAGACACGGCAACACCAACTAAACTGGCACCCGCTAGCAAGGGAACGATATCTATCCCTAACGACACCAGCGCTAGCAAAAAGCCTACTCCTACGCAGATACCAGTAGCAATGCTTTTAGTCACGCCAGAAAATGTAGAAACTCTCAGTCTCAGCCGTTCAGAACTTTCTGGAGTCAATAAAGCACCACTGCTAATTAGAGTGGTGGCGAAGCGGTCAATGAGGGCATAGATGAGACGAATTGCTACATAAGTTCCCAGGAACACAACACCTAATCGTAAAGGAAATTGGACGGCATTGAGAATTATTACCTGAAATGGTCGTGTGTAGGGAAATAGACCCAAAATAAAGAAGCTTCCACCTCCCCAAATTCCTGCTTGACTTAGCTGGAATAATCGTCTCTTAACTTCTTGGAGGTGTCGGTGTTGCTGTTGATTCAGTTGTGTTGCAATTGGTTGAGCTGCTGCTGGTGAAATTCGGGAGTTTAAGGGGCCTGTGTTGGGTTGAGAGGCGATGGAGTGTACTAAATCCTTTTTGGAACGCTGCTGCCAGCTGTATACCCCCAAACTCATGAGCATCATCACCAATCCAATGCCCGCAGCAATTTTACCTTGGTCGATTAAAAATTGAGTTTGTCTTTCTTGCTTTGCCTGTTGCAAGTCTTCTTGTAAAGATTCGGCAATTTGATTTGCCGATGTCCATGTATCTACCTCTCTGAGTTTAGCATCCTCAGAAGTAACGGTCATCAGATATTGACCGTTGACATAAATTACTGGTAATTGGTTTACTTTGGGAATATTTACGTCGACTGCTGTATTTGGTGGCGACTGAAAGTAATTTTGGGCAATTCTCTCCAACTTCTTTTGGATGTCTTCTGAACGCTCAGGGAAGTTGGCTCTTGATGCCGCTATCTGAAATAACCGACGACCATCTAAATAAATCCAGCCTGTAACAAGTCGATTATTTGCATCATTACTCACACTGGTGGGAGACGGTAGCAGCTGCGGTAACGCAGGAACTTGGGCTGTGGCTTTTGGCACAGATACAACGGTTATAGCCATCGAACTAGCGATGCCTACGGCGGGCAAAGCCAACGCCAAAAATTGAAAGCGCACTCAAACACCTCCTTGAGTAAAATCTACATAATCACTACTTTAACTATCCTGCGTAATTACTTTGGGTAGATGTACCTATCTAAAGTTGAGGTTTTGCTTTAAGACGATGAAATTTTGATGTTTTTTTCTTTGCCTTATATCTCTAGATAGATGACGATGTACTTAAAATCAGCAGGTCAAGGTTAAAAGGTCTTACTTTTTCCAAAGATAAAACAAAAAGGAAGAAGCTGGGGATGAAGTTGACATTATGCTGATCAAACGTCAAGCTAGTTTTGAGGACTATTGACTAGTGATTTGCTTTCATACAAGCAAAAATCGCCAGTAGTAGAATAACCTAGTAGAGTGCGTAAAATTTACGTAGCTTTTTTTATTTTTTGAGGTAACTTTTGATGACCGCAACTTCTCCCCGATTAAAGCACGAGGTTAAAGACCTCGGCCTAGCTGCCTTGGGTAGACAGCGCATTGAATGGGCTGGACGCGAAATGCCAGTTTTGAAGCAAATCCGCGATCGCTTTGCGATCGAAAAACCATTCGCTGGTTTACGCCTTGTAGCTTGCGCCCACATTACAACAGAAACAGCACATTTGGCGATCGCATTGAAAGCCGGTGGTGCAGACGCGCTTTTAATTGCTAGCAATCCCTTATCAACCCAAGATGACGTAGCCGCTAGCCTCGTCGCCGATCATGAAATTCCCGTCTTTGCTCAAAAAGGCGAAGATAACGCAACTTATAACCGCCACGTCCAAATAGCTTTAGATCATCGCCCCAACATTATTGTTGATGACGGTAGCGATGTGGTTGCAACTTTGGTACAAGAACGCCAACACCAAATCGCTGATTTGATTGGTAGCACCGAAGAAACCACCACTGGTATCGTTCGGTTACGCGCCATGTTTAGAGAAGGCGTTCTCACCTTCCCCGCAGTCAACGTCAACGACGCTGATACCAAACACTTCTTTGATAATCGCTATGGTACTGGGCAATCAACCCTAGATGGCATTATCCGCGCCACAAATATTTTGTTGGCTGGAAAGAACGTTGTTGTCGTCGGTTATGGCTGGTGTGGTAAAGGTACAGCCCTCCGCGCCCGTGGGATGGGTGCTAACGTCATCGTCACCGAAATCGACCCCATCAAGGCAATCGAAGCCGTAATGGATGGCTTCCGCGTCCTGCCAATGGCTAAAGCTGCGTCTGAAGGTGATATCTTTATCACTGTGACTGGTAACAAGCACGTCATTCGTGGTGAACACTTCGATGTCATGAAAGACGGTGCGATCGTTTGTAACTCCGGTCACTTTGACTTAGAACTTGATTTGAAATACTTGGCTGCACAAGCTAAAGAAGTCAAAGAAGTTCGTCCTTTCACTGAAGAGTACAAGTTGAAAAATGGTAAATCAGTTGTCGTTCTCGGACAAGGACGCTTGATTAACCTAGCTGCGGCTGAAGGACACCCCAGCGCAGTAATGGATATGAGTTTTGCAAACCAAGCTTTGGCTTGTGAATTCCTGGTGAAGAATAAAGGTAAGTTAGCCCCTGGTTTGCACTCAATTCCTGTTGAAGTCGATCAAGAAATTGCTCGTTTGAAGTTGCAAGCTATTGGTATCACGATTGATAGTTTGACAGCCGATCAAATTGAGTACATCAATTCTTGGACTTCGGGAACGTAAATCATTAATTAGTTTATTTTTTGGGGATAGGCGTTTTGCTTATCCTTTTTTTTCGTTTGATATATAGCAATTATCAACAATTTACGAACACGGGACACAATAAAAAAACTTAGGAGAGTGAAAATGAAGCCAGCTAGAAAAATCCTTGTTATTGGTGGTTCTACTTTTAATCAAAAGACACCTGAAAAAATTACCAAAGCATTGAAGGATAGTAATTTTTTGGATGAGTGGGCAGTAATTATCGCAATTCATCAATATTTTAAGCTCAGAGGTTTTAATAAAAACGACAGAATACTGATTCCCCCAGATTACTTTAAATCTCAAATCAAGTTAGATTTTTCTTTACCTGAATTTGAGCCACAGATTTCCTTTATCTCTAGTCCTGGGCAATTTACAGTTGAAACAGGATGTATTTATGTACTACCTTACCCTGGACTGGATATCCCTGGACTGCCTATAAATGAAGAATATCTTTCCACAAACAAGTTTTATTGATGATACATATCAATTAAAAATCCATGTAGAAAGCTCAAAAAAATCAGTTGAAACATGGTTTATCAATAACCCATTTGATGCTTCTGGTACAAAGCGGCAAATGACCGCTCGTGATCTGGGTGATGCTGATGATAAATCTTTGCATAATTTGCCACTTCCTACTAATACGAAATCTGAATCAAAGATATCTTACTTAAAAGCAACAGCACAGAAATTCCCACCAGAAACAGTAATGTATAGAGATATGCCTTGCATAGACAAATTCATGAGTGAAGTTGCTACTAGTAAGAGCAAACCAACAATAGCAGCTTTACTTCTTTGTGGACTATATGGAGATGGTGCAAATGGATTGCAAGCAATTCAAAATATTGGTGGATATACAGCAGTACAGTTTCCAGATGAATGCTGTCGTGAAGAATTAGAAATAGATAAATATAATACTTCCTCCATACCAAAGACAGCATTAAAGATAGAACCTAAGCATCAAATTGTTACGTTAGAGGGCAAACCTAATTATCTAACATTATTTAATTGGCTGTGTAATATAAAATCATCTAATTAATCATCTAACTTATGAAAGAAAATTTAGAAATTTATATTCCAACCGATGTAATTTTAGAATGGCAAAATCGGATAACTGATGGTACTGCTACTAATCAATGGTGGCAGTCACTTACCCAAGAACAGCAAAAATTGCTGCTAGAAAAATGTTTGGTTTTCTTGCAGCAGCAAAAAATTAAAGAAGCTAAAGTAGACAGTAAATCACTTATTCCCAGTCTTATACAACTTTCAAAAAGTGCTGGAGAGCTAGAATTATCTCAAGATGCCAAAAATCGTTTTGTACTTTCCGGTAGAATTGATCGCAATTTGTATGGTGTCCGGGGTAAATGCTATTCTCAATCTCCCGAATTTGTTGGGAGTATGTGTAACGAATTTCTTGGAGGCTATTTGGAAACAAGCAGTAATCATGAACATGGACAAAAAACTGTTGATGTTATTTGTTGTGCCTTGAATGCACTTCCTGGAATTACTGCGGCTCAAACTCCATCTGATAGTGTCGCTGATGTTGGTTTACGATGGGATGTAATAATTCAATGGAATGATTGCTATTTTCCTATACAAGTTAAAAGTAGTTTTATCGGAATAGAAAAAGCTTTAGAAACAGGTAATTTAGGTAACTACGCTCAAGAGAAAATAGAAAAGATTAGTATCCATGATAATAAATTGTATGAATCGGAACAAAGATTTATAGAAAGAGCAGGTAAAGATTCACCAGAAGAGAGAGCAAATAAGAAAGCCTATTATCAAAGTAGGCGAGAAAATAGGTCACACATTAGCCATCAGTACGTACAAAGTGCGCCACTTTATATATGGGCGGGGCAAAATAAAGAAACTGTAAAATTGTTAGTTGAGTTATTTGCTAATACTTTTAAAATAGACAATAACATCAAGCAATATCAAGAGCAAGCTGTAGCAGCTTATCTAAAAAAATATCCTGAGAAAAAATCTTTAAGTATTTCTGAACTTAGAAGACAGAGAATACATGAGATGAATGAAAAAAAGAAAGAACAAGCTGAACAAATTATTCAAGTATTAAAAGAACATATTGAAGCCAAACAAAAACGCATTCGTAATCGTAAAGCTAGAAAACGTCCTGTAGTAATAGAACATAACCAAGCTCTTAAAATCGCTGAAAATACACTCCAACATATCCAGCAGCTAATGGAAGATATAGCGTTTCCTAGTCTACTGAGGTACACCCAAATCTTGTTTACCAAGGTTAGTAGCTTTGAAAACGTACCTCACTAGGTTGGGAACCGCTATAAGAATAAACTCAAAATTAGGTTGCCTCTATTTGGAAGTACAATAACTAAGGCATGGTATTCTGATCAAACTTTGTTTAAAAATATTAAAAAGCTGAGAGATATTGATAAAAAAACTAATTCTCCAATGCTTCAAAAAACAGAAGAACTTTTTACTTTAATTCAGGATTTTACGGAAATTCGAGAAACACTAATTGGAGAACTTGATGAAGAATTTGATTATATAGGCAATATTGGAGTATAAATTTATCCCTATGCCAGCTAGAGACATTTACCATAATGCCGTTAGAAATGCCCTAGAAAAAGATAGTTGGCAAATCACCAAAGATCCATTTATTCTCAAATGGGGTACAAGAGATTTATATATTGACTTAGGTGCAGAAAAACTCATAGCCGCTGAAAAAAGCGGAGAAAAAATAGCAGTCGAAATTAAAAGCTTTATAGGTGCTTCTCCAGTCACTGACCTAGAAAATGCGTTAGGACAATATATCTTATATTACGATATTCTTACTCGCTTAGAACCTGACCGTTGCTTGTATCTGGCTATTCGTCAAGAAACCTACTCAGAACTATTTCAAGAACCAATTGGTAAAATATTATTAGAAAATCAACGCCTTTGTTTACTTGTCTTCGACTCAAAACGAGAGGTGGTACTGCAATGGATACCTTAGATAATTATCGCCAAATCATTCAAAAAATATTAAACGAATATGCTCAACTACCCTACGCTTATGGAGAACTAGAAAGACAACTAATTATAGACCAAGCCGCCAACCATTACCTACTACTAACATTAGGCTGGGAAAATAATCAACGGGTGCATGGTTGCTTAGTCCATATTGACATCATCAACGATAAAATCTGGATTCAAAGAGACGGGACAGAATACGGTATGGCAAATGAACTTGTTAACGCTGGTATTCCTAAAAATCAAATTGTTCTAGCCTTTCAACCAGCCGATATCAGACAATATACTGAATTTGCAGTTACTTAATTAAGTCTAAAAGCTGCTGCTAAACTTGGAATAATAGTTGCTATAGCTTAAAACTATCAACTTGATATACTATAAATATTCCTACAGACACATCTCATGTTAAGCGTAACACTTGATGAAATCCAGCGAAATCTAACTAGCTATCTTCAACAAGTAGCAGCAGGCGAAAGTATTATTATCATGCAAGCAGGTAAACCTATTGCAGAAATTAAACCAGTTGCAGCCACCTCTGAACAAATTAGACCTTATGGCTTATGTGCTGGAGAGTTCATTGTCCCAGATGATTTTGATAGTCCCTTACCTGAAGAGATTTTGAATAGTTTTGAAGGTAAATGAAACTATTATTAGATACCAATATATTC
>NZ_JAYGHE010000023.1:0-6256 GCF_034931145.1 Nostoc sp. UHCC 0252
TTGCCCGATGTGTTGCCACAAGCCCTAGAGGCAGCGCTGGCGATTCGATCTGAGGAGTATCGTGCCGAAACCCTGAGTGCATTAGCTCCTGGTTTGTCACAAATGCCGAATGCCAAACTTTTCCCTCTCTGGCAAGATACACTTCATGAGTTATCTATTCGCACTCGCCCTAATTTGCTGCAAGATATTAAGGTATTGTTTCCAGTTATCTTTGCATTAGGTGGCGAAGCAGCAACGGCAGAAGTTGCCCGCGCTATTGTAGATGTGGCGCGATGGTGGAAATAATTTTTAATTCGTAATTCGTAATTTAAGAGAGTTAGATTTAATTTGAGTTTACAGACTTGCATCTGTAGCCTGATTTTTGTTAATTGGTATAAGGGGATACAGGGATGAGGATTTATAATTTTAAGCAAAGTGCGATCGCCTTTTACAGCTACTCAACCATCAATCAGGTATCGAATTTACAAACTCTCTCTGGTGTCGATGAGTGAGCGATCGCAATTAGTCATAAAATCATCAGAGAAATTGTCTAGACTGTCGATGAGCGATCGCCATGATGGGTTTTAAGCAACTTCTTTAGGTGACATTTTAATTTCTACTTTTTGATTTAAAGCTGCTGCAATCCGAGCCAATATAGACAAAGAATGTCCCTCATAGTCAGCATCTTCCAATCGAGCAATAACTGACTGAGTAGTACCGACTAAATCAGCTAGTTGTTGCTGGGTTAATCCCGCTTCTTTACGTGCATCGTAGATGATTTGAGATACCTGAACATTTATTGATGATTCTCTAACCATCTCTTGTAATTCTGGATCTTCTTTCATCATTCTTTTAATGATTTTCAGTGCATCATTAGTTTTCTTCATCTGTTCCTTCTTCTGGTTCGATACAAGTATGAATTTCTGAATTGAGTATGAATAAATTTTTGTATGTTAATGCTAAATCAATTTCTCGATCTGGAACTTGGTTATCCTCTTTAATGATGGCATGAGCTAAAATCACTACGTTTTGACCATGAAAAAAATATAGAATTCTATACTGTACTCTGATGTGCTTGGCTCTTAGTTCATAAATACCATCACGCAGAAAATCTGCGGCGGGTCGTCTTAATTCAAAACCATACTCAGCTAATTGCTCAATTCTGGCGATGCAGTTTGCATATCCCTTACGATCCTGTTTAAGTAATTTGTTTAGCCACTTTAAGACTGGAACTTCTCCTCTATCATCCTGAAAGAAAATAATCCGTGTTTCTGGCATTGTCTGGGATAAGCTTACGCATACTATTAATTTTATCGCAAAAATGCGATTTTAGTGATTAGGCAGCTGCTCTGCATGGGAATGCTGTTACTTATCGTTAAACTATAGCGCTTCCCAGTTTTTAGCTCTAACTGAACCGTTGCACTGCAAAATTTGTATGAGTTGATTTTCATCATCAATCTCGTAACGAACTCTATAATCACCAATCCGAATACGATACTCGTTATCAAAACCTTTTAACTTGACAATTCCATTACATCAAGACGTGGTTCTAAAGCAAGATTTTGGATTTTTTCAATCACACGCTCAATCACATCATTTGGTAAGTTATCAATCTGCTTTTGTACCAACTTTAGTTATATTTTTGTCAAGCTGAAGTCTTTGAGTTGTGTTTCAGAGCAAATGCATCTAAACTTCAGACCTGTGGGGTACAACGTAGCAATTAGATTTACCTGAATTGCGATCGCACTTCCACAACACGAGGATTATTTAGAAGGAAGTCATAGCGATCGCCATGCAATTTTGGGAAAATTGTACATTAAGAAATCAACCGCAACATCTAATCCCCATCTGTAGCATCGGAGGCTGGAGTTTCTACTTCTAAGTTATCCCCTTGCTTCTTTACTGAAAAGTCAGGCTCATTTTTGCTACTTTGAGCTAGTCCAGCAGCACCAGCGATCGCAGTTCCTGCAAGTCCAAGTCCAGCAGACCATTTGGCATCAGTGATTTTTGGCGAGACTAAAACAGCAACAGCAATAACCGCTCCGATAGTTGCCATAAACATGGGGGTTATAGCTCGAATTACTTCTGGAGTAAATTTCATAAAGGTAAGTCCTAAAATTTGTTTTGTTCATGAGGTAAATACGCGGCGACACATCCCAATTCCAGAATCTGTCACTAATTTTTTTACTAATTGATGCGCTTGTTCCCAAAACTATCGCATCGAGCAGTTATATCAAGTTCGGCTTAATACTTATGTCATTGCTAGCAAAGCGTGACAATCCCAAACCTTTGCGATTGCTTCATTCCACTTCGTTGCATTCGCAATGACATATCGTAAGGGATTTGCCGAACTTGATATTACGTAACAAAACTGCATAGAAAAACCTCCCACGTTGGGAGGCTTAAAATTTAGCGGAGACAACTTAAACTACTGCGTAACTACAGCAATCACTCCTCCTAATGCAGAGAAAACGGCGGAGACGGATGCTGTAGCAAAAAGCCACCAAGCTGCTGATGCTGCGGCTTTGCGGGTTTCTTCCGCTTGTCGCTGTGCTTGCTCTTTCACCTGTTCTAGGCGACGTTGAGCTTCATGCTGGATGCGTTCTGCACGTTGCAATACTGTGTTACGGGCGCGTTCAATTTGGTCGATGATGCGGTTGGCATCTTCTTGTGAGATGTCCTCACGAGAACTCATAATTGCCACTAGGGTATCACGATCAAAAGAAGATAGGCGATCGCGCAGGGCATCAAATCCCGCTTGAGGATCGTCAAAAAATGTGCGGACATCGTGTTTGATACTATCGTAATTTAGTTCTGGGCGATCCAGGGAGTTAAGATAGTTGCGAATCCGGGCAAAAACCCCATCAATTGCATCTTGAATGCCTCGTTGGATATTCCGCACTTGTTCTACAAATTGATCCCTGACGGATACCATGTTATCGGCAATCCGCGCTGCTTCTTCATCAGACATATCTTCCCGAATTTTCAGCAGGGCGACGATGGTATCACGGTCAAAATGGGCAAGGCGATCGCTAAAACTTTCTACGCCAACTCGCGGATCGTGCAAGAGGAGTTGCAAGTCGCGTTTGATACCTTCAGGATTGAGTTCTTCTTTACCAGTTTGGCGCAGATACTCTTCCAAATAAGTTTTGAAGTTTTCCGCTCTTTGCTGGGTACGGGTAGCTAAACGACGAGGCGCACGCACAAAGTTACGAATCGAAGTTTGTGTAGAATCAATGATTTCATTGATTTGTTCTTCACTCAAGTCTTGACGTTGACTGAGCAATTTCACCAGTGTATCTCGGTCTACCCGCGACAACCGCCGACGTAGTGCAACGGCTCCCTCTTTGGGATTTTCAAACAATTTGGTCAAATCTCGCCCAATACCTTCAGGATTGAGTTCTTGTTTGCCAGTATTCCGTAGGTAATCTGCGATCGTCGTGGTAACAGAGTCGTATTGCTCTTTGGCTTTATCCACTACAGCTTGAGGTGTGTGGCGAATATTATGCCACGACTCCTCAGCCGCATTGATGATTTGGTTGACTTGATCTTCACTCAAATCTTGCCGTTGGCTCAACAATTGCACCAAGGTATCGCGGTCAAAGCGAGACAACCGCGCCCGAATTGAGCTAATTCCAGCTTGGGGATCTTCCAGTAGCCTTTTGAACTCTGCGCGGATGGCATCAGGATTCAGTTCTGATTTCCCTGTATTACGCAGATATGATTCTACATTCAACCACAGGGTTTCTGCTTGATACTGCGCCTGTTCAGCTAATCCTTTGGATTCTACCAAGACGCGATCGCGCTGTTTTTCCAATTCATCCAGAATGGCATCTACTTCATATAACTGGACATCATTACGTTCCAGCAATATCGTCCGAATTTCTTGGCGATCGAGGTGCGCTAGTCGCAATGTGAGGGTTTCATAATCTGCATCTGGGTCTTGCAACAGAGGTTTAAAAGTCTGTTCAATGCCTTCGGCTGTCAACTCTGCTTTCGGAGTAACGAGCAGATAACTTTCCACTGCGCGTTGCAAGTCTTGGACTATCTCTCTTTCTTCAATACCTGTAACTGTCACCAGCACTTCTTTGCGGACAACTTCTAGCCGATCTGCAATGCGCTGAATTTGGGCTTGGGTAAGTAGTCCCCGTTGTTGCAGGATATTAACGAAATCGTTACGTGATAGGCGCTCCAGTTCTCTGCGGACTATTCCAGGGTCAGCTGCTGGGTCGTAAATCACATCACGAAATTCTTGGGTGATTCTTTCTGGGCTTAGTTGCCAAGCATAAGTCGTATGCAGATAGTTTTCCACATCAGCCCGAATTGGGCTATAAGGTTGTGATGGTGTTGGCAACCCTAGCTTATCTGCTTGTTGGGTGACTTTATCTTTAGCAGTAGTCAGGCTACCCAAGATTTTTTCTACATCCAAATCAGATAAATCTGCTCGTCCCAAAACAATGCCGGTTAAGGCGGATAGCCCCTGCTGGATTGTACTTTGAATTGGCCCAGTAGTAGATGCCTTTTGGTCAGCTTCTTTGGAACCACGCGTTTCTGCAACTAACCGATCTAGTTTGGCGTTGAGTTCATCGGTCTTGCTTTGTCCTGCTGGAACTGATTTCAGATAATCCATTAATTCACCCAGACGGTCTTGGTCGGGTAATTGCTGACTTACTACCTGTTGCCAAACTTTATACAATGTATCAGCAATGCGAGTCACGTCTTTTTTGGAAAGATCGGTGCGGCTGCTGACTAAATCGATAAACTTTTGGCGATCAATGTTGCGAATATCTGGAGTCCCTGCGATCGCTTTTAATTGCGGATCGTTGAGTAAATTTTCAAAGTCACTCCGAATTTTCGATACATCCAACTCTGGGGGACGTAGCTTGTCTAAATAATCTTCTATATTCTCCCGAATACTTCCAGGGTCGATACCGCTTCCCAATTCTCGACGGACGGCGGCGGCGGCGGCTTCAGCTGTGGCGATAACTTGGTTATTTACAGCTTTAGCGCCCAGTGCGGCGGTAGCTGTGCCCATAATCGCCTGAAAACCGGACGTAGCCGTATTCACCACTGAGCCAATTAAGGAACCCACAGTAGTGGAGCTGACCCAAACAAGGAGTAAAAAGTAAGCACCCCAAATCACCAAACCGAGAATCGCTCCCAATGCTGGATCTAAGATTACAAGGCTTAATTTTACTGCCAGAAAACAGGCAATTAATAAAGCGATCGTTACAGTGACTAACGTCCAAATCCCTACTGCTGTGCCGATTTTGCGAATGCTGCCGCCCAAGCTTCCAGCTTCCCCAGAATCTGAATCCGAGTCAGATGAGTGCCCCAGGTAGGAAATACCGGCTGCAAGGGAGAGATTGGTTAGAACCAATTGAAAAGCAAAGGCTAGGATCACACCGGAGATTAAAGCCACGAAAAAGCGCGGCCCGGAAAAAAGACCTGATGCCTGTGCTGGCGTGAGGTTTGAGGGAGCTACTGGAACCTGTGCCACCCATAATAGTGGTTTGTAGAGTCCCAGCATGATTTCCGTACTTTGGAACATTGTATTTCCTTCTACTAAGTTTAAATTTGGGGAATTAAGATTTTCTTGAGAAGCAACTCTTAGTATTTTTGTCTGTATCTATGGCAATACCTAACTGTTTAGTTCAGAATCGTAGAATTTAGCTGTTTAAAGCATCTCTCCAAGGGCTGAAAACTTTATCCAGCAAAAGATATAATTTTTATTATCTAGCGGTAAAAATATTAAATGTGTATTTAAAATCTGGTTACTTAATTTACTGTCACATTCTTCATTTTAACAGCTTAATCACAACGATTGATGCCGTTGCAACTATAGTTTAACTACTAGAACTTTACATTTATTTATAATTATTTTTTTATCACCCTCTAAGGGTGGATTTGTTTGCACCAGACGTTGTTGATTATCGTCCACAAGAAGTGCCTGTAGTTTGTGCCTACAGGCAGAAAGAAATCTAGTTATAAAAAGCTACATTAAAGTTAACAAATCAATTGTTGACAACAAGACAACATGATGGCAGGAATGGCAACTCATTATTCTAGAGATTTGCCGATACTTGCAACAAAATAATTTGCTTTGGGATTTAATCGGTTCTACTATCCAACGTGATGTTTTACATCTCATTGGCTACTAGAAATAAAACATCTAAAAAACTGCGAAATTTTGGAGAAAAAAATGGCTACTCAAGAAACTCGCTCTACTACAGATTTACCACCAGTTGCAGCAGAATACAACGGTGTAGATCGCAAT